>CAZBDB010000025.1:0-10812 GCA_964490655.1 uncultured Candidatus Bathyarchaeia archaeon
TCTGTAGCTCTAGTGATCCGATATGGAGCTGACAGTCTATCGAGGAAGCCGCTGCACGCGGCTAGCTAGCTAACGACTCAAGAGCACTGCGCCGGGCATCATCATCGACTTGATACTCAATAGCCTAGGGACTATTGTTGAGCTAGCAGGCGTTCCTGGGAATTGAGGTTTTCTGTGTGGGAACGAATCTCAACTGCTATGTGTATGGGACCAGAATGAAATCACAGCTAGCTAGTCATAGTATTTCCGGAGTAGTGTAAGAATCGTTGTTGTCCAGTCGAATTCTCTTGCTGCCTTCTTCCGCCAGTTGTCAGATAGTGGAAGGCTTGTAGAACGTGATGGTCGCGGCCCCAAGTTCCAGAATCCTCTTTCATTTCTTTGTTGCCAAAGCCAGCTGACTGCGTCTCTTGCGAGCTCACGCCAGCTTGGGAAGGGAGTAAGCAGCTCAATCGATGCTAGCCAGCAATCCGGATGGTAGGGCTTCTTGCTGAGAAGTTGAGCTGGCGGGGTCATTAGTGGGACGCCTAGGTACCCAATCCCGCTGTTCTGATTCCAGATTCTGGAAAGGTAAGCCGTTTCCAGTTGATGAGGGAAACGGTTTGCGTGTGAGCCTAACAGCATGATGTGGTACTTGTTGAAGGTTGTGAGAGCCCTGCCTTCTTTGATTCTGTCTTTTGCGTATTTGGATAGACTTCTGATTTCTAGCAGCTCAAGGTGAGCTTGAATCTCTTGTTCTCTATCATATTTCCCAGAAGGAAAAGCACGGCGAACAATGGCGTACCAGAGGTTCCGCGCTTTTTCAAGGATTGGTAGATCAGGTTGGATTTGTGCTAGGGTGGCGGCTGAAATCAGCTGGACCGCTGAGTTCACCCAATTCTTGCCCCAGCTGACTTCTATGTTGTCTCGCCATTCTAGTCTTCCGTTGAGGATGCGCGTGATGTAATCTATGGTTCTGCGGAGAATGGGATGCGAGGCGTCCAAACCTAGTGCAAGGGCGCGATTTACACCGGTCTCTGTTGTGGCGATCTTCTGCTTCGCTTTTGTGTCCTCTGTGTGGAACCTTCCCCAGCTGCCGTCGCTCCACTGTTCGTGTTCTAGCTCTTGGACCCATCTGTTAGTGGACAAGTTCATTTTGGCTTGCGTCACTTCGGGGCTGTCGGGTGGTCGTTTGAGGATGTCGCGTAGAAGCCGAAGCTGAACAACGGGATCAGGATCGCTCGCGAGAATTCGTTCAGCTACCTCTTTGATTACATCAAGCTCTGTCATGTTTCGCTCACTTGCGCTAGCTAGCTATACCAGTGAGAGTACATTCAGATGTCGATTATGCAAGTGGGGAATTTGTGTTTGATCTCGCCTGTCCACTTTTTTATGAGTTGTTGTCGATCTTCCTTGTCTTTGTCGGTTTTCAGTATCATGCCTACTTGGAGGGCGCCTGTGCGTACATTCTGTAGTTCGTCTAGGTTCTTGCATTTTGTGGGTTCGTTGCATTCGTTGCAGTCTGGTATCTTCTTGTTCTTGGCGCAGGGTCGGATTTTGCATTCTTCGTTTCCGTCGCCTTTGAGGCAGCCTTGGCATGTGGGTAGTTCTCTTATTGATTCGAGTCCTTTTAGGAATTCTTTGCTGTCGAAGTCTTTGGCGCCCCATGTGGTTACGCCGTAGCCTTTGATGATGTGTTCGTATCTTTTTGTCAGTTCCTTTAGGGTTCCGTTGCCTACGACGCAGCTTCCGCACCAGAGTCCGCAGTAGCCGATTTGATTCTTGACGTTTTCGAATGATCCAGTCTTCATGTTCCTCTGGCTATTCTCATTTGAGACTGTATATATAATTGGCGGCGTTCAAGAATGATAAGAGATTGCAGCAATGGAAATGTGAGACAATTGCGAGTGAATGAGTGTGTTATGTGCGAGGAGTTTCCGTGTGTTGATGTGAAGCATGAGTGTTACATCGTGCCAGACATTGAGGTGAAGCCTGAGGCTGTTTCTCTCATTATGATTTCTGAGGCTGCTCCGGCGGATCGTGCTGATTACTATTATGCGGAGGGAGCTCCTTTGTTTGAGCAGACTACGGTTCAGGCCTTCAAGGATGCTGGTGTTGATGTGTCATCTGTTCAGGACTTGCTTGATATGGGTGTATATTTCACCACTGCTGTGAAGTGTGGGAAAACTGGGTACGGTATAAAGGCGGCCACTATCAAGGAATGTTCCTTTCTGCTGGAGAAGGAGCTCGCGCTCTTTCCTGATGTGAAGGTGTATATGCTGATGGGGGATGTGGCGATAAGGGCTATCAACTACATCGCGAAGAGGAGGGGTGAGCCGAGGGTGATTCCAGCTGGCTCCACGTATAAGATTCGGAATCGGGAGTACTTCTTCAAGGGGAAGAGAGTTTTCCCTTCATATTTGCAGGCGGGTCCCAGCTTCTTTATCGAGAAGAGTAAAAGAAGAATGATTGCCCAAGACATCACCACTGCACTGACTCTCCTTAAGTAAGTTAGCTAGCTTTGGGGAGTAGGAAGGACAGGGGTTGAGCGTGCGCGCTAGATACCTTTTGCATTGCAGTCAATGGCACGCAATTCGATTTCACGAAGAAAGGTGTAAAGGTTTCATTTCCGAAGCATATCGACCTATCTATATTCAGAATTCCTTCCAGTGTATAGCTAGCTAAATATGTATGACGAGACTGACTAGGCAGAATAGCTAGCTAGCTTCACTTGACAGTTTTTTCAAGATAACGAAACTAGCGGTTTCGGCAACATGCTCAGAGAATTCTGATATCACTTCTTTTGACTTCTGCTTCTCCCTTGAGGTCGTAATGCTTTATTACCTCTTGCTTACTGAAAAGAAAAGCATGGTCGGTTAGTTTGTTTATATAAAAAACAAAATGCGGTATAGATTTCATAAGGCTTGATTTCATAAGGTTACTTGCAACTTTGTCAGTTTTTGCATGAACAACTAGTATAGCAAGTTTTGGTTCTACTTCCCAAGTTGAGATTAGGTCTTTCTTCCATGTAGAAGTCGTTTCCACTTCTGATGCCACTTGGATTTTTCCTTCTCTGTCAAACCATACACAGTCTATCCTGACGCCTGATTTCTGGTATTCTTGTTGAGGAACATAACCAAGTTCTTGACCAGTAGCAAAAAGTGCAGAAACTACCCTGTCATGTTCACTTCCTCGTTCTTTTTCAACATAGGCATTTAGGCTACTTGCTATTTTCTCGCAGATTTTCTGCATATCTTTATCTGGTTGTCGCTCTTTGTCAAAGAAAAATAGTCCGTCTTGGTTATAGAGAAGCATGTTCGTATGAAGTTCTAGGTATGATGGCAGGTTTGAATGGTCATCAAATGAAACAATCAATTCTAGATTCAAATACTTAGCGATATCTCTTAGACGATCTAGACTACGAGCACCTTTCAATGAAATTACTGATGACTGTTGTCTGAGATAATAAACTGGATTTCGCCAGTCGGGATGTATGTATGTAATTGTGTGTTCACTCGTTTTTTCTTCTTCCTCTAGATTCTCGTATGCTAGTCTATGTTGTGTCAATCTCCTACGGAGCACAATATCTTCCAAAGGACAGTCGAAGTCGAATAAGAAACCACGCTTGCGAACTCTGTCGCACCCTGTATTCCCTATAAGTTGCTTACAACCATCGCAACATAAATAGAGTCTAGATTCGGTAACGACATCCTTTACCAAATTCCTCGGTATGTAATCAAGTTCGTGGTACTTTATACCATGTTTTGCAGTGTATCCGATTCTCATCATATTGTATGAATCTTTGTCAAAATGTGGACATGTCTCAACTCTCGCATATCTTGATAGCAAGCCTTTGATTCGGTATCTAGAGAGCATCTTGGATTTCTTAGAGCGGGTATCATGTGAGTCAGGAAGAGCATATATGTAGCCATTTTCGTCTTTTGCTTCTGGCTTTGTTTTCCCTAACTTGACGGGCGTTTTGAAGAAGATTCGACCCATTACACTCTGTGAAATCGCAGTAACTTCGGTTTCTGCAATCCATCCTTTGAATCTGTCAAGGGCTTTTCTCTCTTGAGATTTGGGTTCAATTGTTGTTCTTTTGCCATCCTCAACATCACATAACTCACAAATCTCTCTCGGTACAATTCCTTTTGTCTTAATCTGCTCCTTTATTTCCTCTACTTCATCTAAGAAACCAGTAAGAACATCTTTCATGAGAGCGATCTTTGACTCCATAATTCGGATTAACCTCTTATATCATTATGATTGAAAGCCTTGAAAAATATGTTGTTTCTGACTACACTCCCACCTACTTATAAGATTTCTACTGATTTTTTGTTATGCCTGAGAACTCGAACAGCTTGTTTGTCAACTCGTTAACGAACCTCGTGCTCAAGTAGAATCTTCAAACGCTGGAATCTCTCAAAGACTAGAGGGAGTAGCTACTTTTGGGGTTTGTATGCGATTGCCTCTATCTGAATCCGAATATCAGGATTCAGAAACTCATCAACCAATATAGTATTCCTCGCTGGAAACCCATTCCTGAAATACTTCCTGAACACACGCTTAACAGCCTCAAAATCCTCACCCCTCTTAAAGGTGACAGTCACCTTCACCACATCATCCAAAGCCGCCCCTGCATCACCCAAATACGTCTGCAACTGCAAAACCGCATTCTCAACATGCTCCTCAATCGTCTCTCCCCATCCCATGCAAATCGAAGTGAAAACATAATCACCAGCAACAACATAAGAAGAATACGTCCATCCCTGACCATCAACATCCACCTTCCTAAAAGCCATAACAAACCCTCCATTCAACAGCCAGCTGGACTACGCTCTCTGAAAAACCTTTCACCTTGACATCTATCCCAAAACCAGAAAAAGGGAACCGAAAAGGAATCCCAGCTAGCTACACCTTTCCCAACCTTTTCAGACCTTTCTGCACCTTTTTAGACCTTTCCAGACCTAAACCGTACGCAAGCAGAGCCGTCCCTGAAGCCTGTCATTGAAAAACAACAAGAAACAAACTGAACAGAAAAAGCTTAGGGGGTACTGTTTTTAGGAGTACAAATCGTCCAAAAAATCATGATCCAATAGAGAGGGGGATAGGGGTATCGAATTTGACGATAGAAATCATTCACAAATTGATTGTCAAGAGAGAGCGTAGCTCTAGAAAAACGCTAGGGGGTATAGTTTTTACGATAGAAATCACTCCTAAAAACACGATTTCACACACGTAGCAAAGCTAGCTAAACGCTAACTCCAGCTAGGCGAGAATAGGATGCTATTAGAATGAAGACGCTCTTACTATTCCTTTAACCTTTCCAGCAACATCTCGAAGGTCGTTCTCGTTAGGTCTCCCCCTTATATCACCTAAACGTCCTTCCATCGAAGGCTTCGCCGTCTCATATTCACCTATCACATACCATTCTGCAACTATCGTATAACCCAAGTGATCATACAACTGTCCCATATATTTCACAGCCGGTATAGCTTCATTTACACCAGTATGCACACCGCCATAGGTACAGTACACAACAACCTTCTTCGAGGGTCTTCTCGGAGAAGCGTGCTTAATCTCTCCTAACCTACCATATTTTCGAAAAAGTTTCCGATGAAGTTCCATTAAGGGTTCACCCGGCAGCTGTCCATACACGCCCGATCCGACAAAAATGAAATCGTACTTCAAGAGATCCACATCCAAATCCTCGCCAGTGACCTTCAAAGTATCTACATCATACCCAAGTTCCTGAATTGTTTCATGTATTTTCATCGCCACTTTCTCAGTGTTTCCAGTGGAAGAATAATACAGATTCAGTATGTCCATCCCACTCAACCACCCTACAATCTACAGTGTGTATGACGCCACTCATTGTGATTAGGCTTACCTTCAGCCAATTCGCCAAGCAAAAGAAAAAGTCAAACAGATGATAGACACATGAAACTATCTATTCTAATCCATGTCTAGGATCGAATCTGCTTCAAGAGTCTGCTTTCGGCGAATTCAGCGAGCTTCTCTAGATCCTCCGCGGTTCTAGCCTCTACTGTCAGCCTTATCTGTGGCTGAGTATTCGAAGGCCTTATGAGGAACCATCCCTCTGGAGCCATCACCTTGACACCATCAATCGCGAGAACATTGCTGCCAGCCTCTACGAATTCCTTCTTCAACATATCAACGGCCCTGAACTTCTTCTCATCGGCGCAGTTGAAGCTCTTTGAGAACCTCGGATAGACAAGCATAGAATCAACGACATCAGAGAACTTAACATCCCGTTTGGACAGAACCTCAGCCAGCTTCAGGCAAGCAAACACGGCATCATCAAAACCATGTTGCTCCGCAAAGTAGAAGTGCCCGCTTGACTCCCCTCCAAAAGCAGCCTTTTCAGCGATCATATTCTCGTAGATATAAGTGTGGCCGACACGGCTGAGAACCGGTTTGCCACCATAGAGGTCTATCACCTCTTCCACCCGCATTGAACAGCTCACCTCATAAACTATCGGCACCCCTTTCCGCTCCTTCAAATAATGCTCTGCCAGAATTGCCAGAACCGAGTTAGACGAGACAATCCTCCCCTCATCATCAACAAAGACACATCGATCCCCATCCCCGTCGAAGGCCACTCCAAAATCAGCCTTCTCCCTCAAGACAATCTCAGAAAGTTCATCCAGAACCTCTTCCGTGGGATGAGGGGGATGCTTCGGGAATCTCCCATCAGGCTCCGCATTCAGCGCAAAAACCTCAATCCCAGCATCTTCATAAAGATCGGGAACCAACAATGAACATGAACCGTTCACGGGATCGAAGACCCCTTTCAGTTTCCGCTCGACCTCAACTTTGCCCAAAACATAATTCTCATAGTCATGTAGTGCCCGATCATTCCTGCTGAGACGGCCGGATACAGAGTCTTCAAACCTTCCATCTATGGCGATCCTCTTAATCTCCTCCATTCCCTTCCCTTCACAGATGAAACCGCCCCTGGTCAAGATCTTGAAACCATTCCACTCGGGTGGATTATGCGATGCTGTCACCATTATGCCAACATCCTTCCCATAATCTACCCAAGAGAAGTACAGAATCGGCGTGGTCACCATGCCTATATCCTCAACATCGCAGCCTCCTGAGAGTAAGCCCTTTATCAATGCATCTTCCAAGGATCCTCCGCTCAATCTAACGTCTCTTCCAACGATTACGTCCTTTCCTTCACCGTTCAAATAAGTCGGGACAGCCCTACCTATTCTCGTTGCAGTCTCCTCAGTGAGGTCGTCGCCGTATACGCCGCGAATATCATAAGCTCTGAATATGTGTTCCGGGATCATCCGTAGTGCCCACAAGATAAAGGCGGACTGTTCTGCATATAAAAATTGTTAACCAATACTTCATAGGATGATTCTGCCACTTAGTCCTTTGAAGGGGCTACGTACATAGCACAGAATCAATCACCTTAAATCCGACCTCGTGGCAATCTTATGCGGTCTCCAATCCAGGGTTGGAAGGTAACTCTATGAAGCTCGATGTGATAATTGTCGGAGCCGGACCTGCTGGAATCTTCTCAGCACTCGAATTGTCGAAGAACACAGATCTCAGGATACTCATGCTTGACAAGGGACCAGACCTAGAGAAACGGCGGTGCCCCGCGAGTAGAGGGTTGGGTTGCATAAGGTGTGATCCCTGCTTCCTGCTTTCAGGTTGGGGTGGGGCCGGTGCGTTTAGTGACGGAAAACTCACACTCTCCAATGAAGTCGGCGGCTGGTTGAACGAGTATACGAGCCAGGAGGAGCTCTCCGAACTATTGAAATATGTAGATTCCATCTACTCCAATTTTGGCAATGCTCAAGTGCTCTATGGAACCGACTCGGATGAGGTAGACAGGATCGAGAGGAAAGCCTCCTTCGCCGGTTTGAAGCTTATACGACAGAGGATACGCCATCTTGGAACCGAGAAATGTGCTGAGGTCTTGAAGAAGGTGCGGGAGAAACTGAACAACAGCGTTGACGTGCGAACCCGAACTGAGGTTAAGGGAACGATCATCAAGAACAACATGGTTAAGGGCGTTGAATCTGTGAATGGAGAGAGATACTATGCAAAGTATGTCATAGTTGCTCCTGGGAGAAGCGGAGCAGAGTGGCTGAAGTGTGACGCGCAGTCAGTCGGTCTCAGAACCTTGAGCAACCCTGTAGACGTAGGTGTCAGAGTCGAGGTTAGGGCTTCCATTATGGAGGAGCTCACCGACGCCCTCTATGAGCCTAAGCTCATCTACTACTCAAAGGCCTTTGACGACCCTGTGAGGACATTCTGCGTAAACCCCTACGGAGAGGTCATCACCGAATCCTACAACGGCGTGATAAGCGTGAACGGTCAGAGCTACGCCGAGAGAAAGACCGAGAACACGAACTTCGCAATTCTGGTCAGTACACGCTTCACGGAGCCGTTCAAGGAACCGATAGCATATGGAGAGTACATCGCAAGGCTCACAAACCTTCTAAGCGGATGTGTCATCATCCAGAGATTGGGAGATCTTGACGTCGGCCGAAGGTCAACCGAGGAGAGGCTCAAGAGGAGCATAGTCAATCCTACTTTGAAGATCGCGACGCCCGGAGACCTGAGTTTCGTCCTCCCCTACAGGTACCTAACCGATATACGTGAGATGCTGAGGGCTTTAGACGAGATCGCTCCAGGGGTCTACTCCAAACACACGCTGCTATATGGCACAGAGGTCAAATTCTATTCCTCGAGGCTTGAGCTAAATGACCATCTCGAGACAAAGATCCGAAACTTGTTCACAATCGGTGACGGGGCTGGAGTGACGAGAGGATTGATTCAAGCAAGCGCCAGCGGCGTGATCGTAGCCAGAGAGATAACCAGAAGAGAATCAAAGTCGTAAAGCATAAACATACCATGTGAATAGTCAATGAACCGCACTAAGTTACTCTAGACTGGATTTAGGCTCCATGTTAGTATTAGGTTAGAACCCTTTACGTGCCCGTCCAAAGTCTAATCATATCGCGCGTTTGCCGCGTTTGGTGAAGGGTATTATCTTGGGGACTTCCTTTGCGTATTTCTCGTATTGTTCTCTGAATATGGCTCTCAATTCTCTTTCCTCGAAGGGGGCTACGACGAAGTTAAACCACAGCAGCAGAAGTATTGTTGAAAAAAGGAGGAAGCTGTAATCTAGCAGTAGCCACCAGCCCAGCACAAGTACCACCACGCCGAAGTATAGTGGATGTCTAACGTATCTGTATGGTCCTTGAACCGCAAGGGACTCCGTCCTACCTGAGAGCTTCTCTAAAGGAACACCCCTTCTCACCTTCGAGAAGGTCACATACGTTGAGATTAAGATGTCAACCGGCCGCCTATACTTGAACAGCCAGCCGAAGAAAAGGAATCCAGAAGCAAGCATAAGTACGCCGAGCAAACGGATTGGAAGAGCCAAACCAAAGCTGAATGGTACTCCAAGAATGACGGCTATTACGTATCCCAACATAAAGAAGAACACCACAACAACCAAGACTATTAAGGGAACCAAGAGATGAGCCTTAAGTTCGGTCGGCCTAATCATACGTCTTCTGTCTCAACCACTTCAACACATTTGGATCGATATAAGTATTCATCGATTGAAGTCTTTCTTGAGAGAACTAACATGGCTAAGTTGCTTTAGACCATTTGACAACAGGAACAAGAATTGAGTCCACTATACTTTGTTTCTTCTCTACTTGAGCATCTTCATGCAGAAGTTCAGGGTGTACTCCATTAGACTGCCATGCCGAGCGACCTCTTTAAAGTCAGCATCGTGGCACCATCGGATAACTGTTCTTCTCAGGGGGTAGTCGGGATCCGAGAGAAATTCGCTTATGGAGAGGAGACCGTTTGGCTTGGTAACCCTTGCAAACTCCCGTAGCGCCCTTTGACGGTCAGGTATCTCAGCTAGAACCGCAACCATGAATACCCGATCGACGGAATGGCTCAAAAGAGGCAGATAGTAAGCGCTGGCGACCACTGGCGCAACGTTGTTTGCTCCTCTCTTCACCATCCTTGCCAACAGCTTTCTAATCGTCTTCGGGGAAATATCGAAGGCGTAGACAGAGCCGCCCGGCGCGACCCTTGCTCCTACCTCTATCGTGAAAGTGCTTGGTCCCGGTCCGATCTCAACTACCTTCATGCCATATCGCAGATTAAGTCGGTCAGCGATCTTCTTCGGCGACTGGATTCTGCGACGAACCGGGTTGTCGATAAGACCAGCGAGGAACGACGGGATGGGAAAGTGATAGAACCGTCGAACCAGCCTCACCACGACCCCAAAAAAGAGAAACAACACCATAAATGCTAGTAGCAAGTAGTACAGAATCTCTAAGATACCCACGCCAAATTCACTCAACCCTCTCTCTTATTAGACGCGATAATAAGTATTTCAACTCTATGAAGGCGAGCGACTAATTTAGGGACAAAGCACCGCTCTTTTTAGAATGAATTTCGGCTGGGCATTGCAGCCAACATTTGGGGCTTCCGAAAGCTTTTGCGTCGTGTAGTGACAGCTGTGTTTTTCTCGTCATGCCATGTTTAAGTTATCTCCACCGAGCTAGATTATGGAAGCCAGTATAGATTTGGCTGAGTGAAGTCTATTTTCCGCTTGTTCCCAGGCGATTGAATGCGGTCCGTCCATAACTTCATCTGTGACCTCTTCTCCGCGGTGGGCTGGTAGGCAGTGCATGAAGACTGAGCTGGTAGAGGCGTGATTGAACAGATTGGCTGTCACCTGATATTTGGGTAGGAAGAGCTTCAGCCTCTCTGAATGCTCCTCTTCGAATCCCATGGAGACGAACACGTCCGTGTAGACTA
>CAZBDB010000026.1:0-8995 GCA_964490655.1 uncultured Candidatus Bathyarchaeia archaeon
TGCCCGATCCGCTTATGGAAGACGGCTACGTCACAATCCCAGAAAAACCAGGTCTAGGCATTGACTTAAATCCAGAAGTAATCAAAGAGCATCTAAGATATCCGGGCTACTTCGAACCTACCCCAGAGTGGGACACCCCGAAATATGGATTCTATAGACCGCAATGATGGAGAATCCCGGTCTTGATCGTCAGAGTCACAGGATCTGACAGTATTGGCTAGGCTCTACAGGTTGAACGAGGTCCCTCTGGTCACTTTGGTTCCGGGCGCCAAAAGTCGGTTGGTGACTGGCGAGAGAACGATGGCCAGCTTCATAGAAATGGAACCCGACATGAAATTCCCAATTCACAAACATGAAAGTGAACAGATAATGATAGTTCTCGAAGGCAGCATAAGGCAAAGAGTTGCTGATGAAGAATTCAATCTCAACAAAGGAGACGTTCTTGTGATGGAAAGCAACGAGGTCCACGGAGGAAGGGTGTCAAAAGAAGGATGCAAAGCGATCGACATATTCGTTCCTCCAAGGAAAGACTATCAACAGCTTGTCCAGACTAGCACGTAACTCATGGAGAGAAGACTCACTCTTCTACGGAGATCTAGCCGGTGCATTATTCAGATGTACGTCAAACAGACGTGATGCCTACCAGTCTGCTACCGAGCCGTCCTCATGGGTCAAGCTCGGCAAGTCACGTGGCTCGTAAGCGTACTTTTTTAGCGTTTCCTCGTTCAACTGTACGCCAAGGCCGGGTTTCTCCGGGATTTTGAGGTAACCGTTTTCGATTCTCAGCGGATCCGCAAGCACTTCGCTTCTGGGAGGCTTGTCACTTCGGATGTACTCTTGCAGCGTAGAGTTATGGATGGAAGTGTCCAATTGAAGACAAGCAGCCAAGGAGACGGCGCTTAAGGGGCAATGGGGGACGACCCCTGCATAGTGTGCTTCAGCGATGGCGGCTATCTTACGGCATTGACTTATCCCCCCGGCTAGCGAAAGGTCAGACCGGACCATCTGAGCAGCATTTCTGCTGAGAAGGGCTTCGAACTCATAGATGGTGTAGAGTCTCTCCCCAGTGGCAATAGGGATACTTCTATGTTGAGCCACATCAGCCATTGCATCTATGTTCTCAGGCAGAATTGGATCCTCGAAGAAAAAAGGCCCTGTAAGGCTCAATCTCTTTAGCCATCGCCACTGCCTCGAAAGGGCTGAGACGGCCATGCGCGTCAAGGCATATGTCTACGTCTTGACCAACAGCCTCACGCACCGCTTTGACTTGGCTTGTTGCTATCTCAAGAAGCCTTGAGAATCGCATTCTCTCAAAGCCTGGGGCAAAAGGAGCCCATCGAACTGCACTGTAGCCATCCTTGACAGCGGCTGTGGCCCGATCTGCAAGTTCTTCCACGCGATGATCTCCTAGGTGGACGTAAACTCTAGCTCTGTCTCTGCACTTGCCACCGAGCAGGCGGTAGATCGGGACTCCCCAATACTTGCCAGCGATGTCCCAAAGGGCTATGTCCACAGCGCTGATGGCTCCCATAAGGACTGGTCCGCCCCTGAAGAAGGGGTACCTATACATCGCTTGCCAGTGCAACTCGATCTCCAGCGGATTCTTTCCTCTGAGGTATCGTTCTAGCTCGTTTATTGCGGACTCAAGGGTCTTGGCTCTCCCTGTCAATCCTGCTTCGCCCAAGCCGACGATTCTCTCGTCTGTGTAGACCTTGACGTAAGTCCAGAAGCCCATGTGTAACTGCTCTAATCCAGTTATCTCCATTCATTCACGCTCCGAAACTGCGCTTACGTACAACGTTAGCAGAAAAAAGAGTTTCGCAATTACCAAATGCCCATAGAATGCCGACATATGCATGCAAACTAAATAGGTCGATTAGTGACTAGATACATCGATGGATCTGATAAGCATGTATGTGCGCGACGATAGGAAATTCTCAACCACGTTGCGACTGCAGGCCTGTGCGCAGGACATCGTGTCCAAACGTAGAGAACTTCCGTCCGACCTAAAGGAGCTGAAGAAAAGGAACACTGCCTTCAAGGAAAAACTAATCGAGCTTTTGGGGGGCTTCCCTGATGAGAAATGCCCACTTGCCCCTGTTAAGGTTTTTGAAACAGATTTGGGAGATCACATCTGCGAACGAATCTATATCGACTCCGAACCGATGTCGACTGTCCCTATCCTTGTATACAGACCCAAGGAGGGGACCCCGAAGAGGAGACCAGCCATCATCATTGCCCATGGCTACCCTCAAAGGAAGGAAGATTTTCCCGAGTTCAAAGCTATGATGACGAAGGCTGGCTATGTTGTCCTCAGTTTTGATGTCTTGAGTCATGGCGAACGGAGGATCGTTGCTGGCACTGCAAACGATACATTCAATGCTATTGGATACGCTTTGGCACTTGGTAAGCCTTTCTTCGGCATGTGCGTTTGGGACGTAGTGCGGATCGTCGACTATCTCCAAACAAGGGATGATGTAGACCCCAACCGCATCGGGATAATCGGCTTATGTATGGGCGGCCAGCAAGTTTGGTACTCGGGTGCGCTTGAAGAACGCCTAAAGGTATGCGTTGTTGTATGCGGCACCTCAACATACGAAGCTATGGTCATGGAGATGGCTCCCTACCATGGCCATTGCCTCTTCACCTATGTTCCGAATATCCTGCGTCATGGCGATGTCCAAGATGTCCTCGCCCTCATCGCTCCACGCCCACTCCTCATCATGAACAACTACAATGATACATGGTTCCCTGTTTCAGGGTACAAGAAGGTCTGTCGCGAGCTTGCGACTGTCTACCATTCATTTGGCGTACCAGAGAGGTTCAGACACACTATCCGCAATACAGTCCACGACATAACGCCTGAGTTCGGACGGATCGCCAAAGAATGGTTTGATAGGTACCTTTAGAGAGATGATCAGTTGAGGTGCAGTTAAAACGCTGGAGGTAGCTGGGGACCTGAGAGAATTCCCCTTACCAGTTCCATTGTCTTAACCGCGTCTCCGAAGTTGGTTAGAGGTTGCTTGTTCTCTTTTATGCAGTCGATGAAGTGGCGGTTCATCTGGAAAGAACCGTCGATATGTGTTTGCGGCGCGTCGCTCCCGATTATCTGTTCATTCATGACGATTTCTGCTTCCTGGTAGGGTTGATTGTCCTTTAGTACCATGTAATGATCGATGCCGCGTATTCCAGGAATGTTGCCGTAGGCCGAAATGCCTTTGCCATGCATTTCGAAGTAGAGGGCTCTTCCCCCTGATGTCCTGTTGCTAGAGAGGATGCCCACCCCGCCTCTCTCAAACTCCAACGTGGCAGTGTAGAAGTTCAGGTGACGCTCGATGTTGCTGTATAGTTGTCCTGCTACACTGTGAACCTTCTTGACGTCTCCGCCCATCCACCGCAGCAGGTCCAACACATGGATAACGTCATTAGTGAGGCTATCCCAACAGCTCTCCCATTCGCCATGCTTATGGAATGCGGCCATGCAGTACAGGATTTTTCCTCTTTCCTCGATGATTCTCTTGGCTTGCGTGACACAAGGATGGAAGCGCCTCTGGAATCCAACCATTGTCTTGCAGTCATTCTCTCTAGCAAGTCTACTCCATTTCCTAGTTTTCTCAACATGGATGCCTGGCGGCTTCTCTATAAACGTATTCTTGCCTTGCTTGAGGCAGTAGGTGATTAATGGATCTAAGAGAGCTGGACTCATAACGATGTAGACTGCATCCAAATCTACCCTCTTCAACATCAGTTTGTGATCTGTGAACCTTTCCTCAATCCCATACTTTTCTGCCGTGATGTTAAGCCGATCTTCAAGTAAGTCGCAGACAGCCGCCATTTCTACATCATCCATTTCAGCTAAGGAGGGATAGTGAGCAGCATCTGCGCGGGCGCCCGCTCCAATCATTCCTACTCTTGTCTTATTCATATTGGACCACATGTACCAAATGCTACAAATCATTCTTATGCTTTCAGCTACCGGCTCACACGGAAAAGATGCTGGCACGATCTCCAAGAGATTTTGTTCCCGTTGCTGACAAGTACGCACTCCAAATCATCAGAATCATGTGTATCCGAGCAGGGATGACTTTGACCTCTCTTGGATGAGCTATATTATCAGCAGACGAACGCAGCTAACCGACTCACCATATCGAGAGGTGAAGATTCCAAATATCAGAGCGTTACATCGGATTTATATCTCTGTAGCACTTAAGGCGAGTACACCAAAAACTGATTACTGCTGATTGGAGCTGATGGTTTCTATGAATTCAAGAGAGCGATTCTTGAGGGTGATGAGCTTCAAGAAGCCTGATCGTGTTCCGTTATGGGACCTTGAAGGCTTTACTCCTGGAACACTATATCGCTGGTATAATCAAGGTTTTCCCATAGGAGTGTCACCCTATGATTACTTTGGTTTTGACAGAGAGTTGATGTTGCCTGTAGACTTTGGTCCGATTCCCGGTTTTGTTCCTAAGGTTCTGGAGGAAAATGATGACTACAAGGTCTTCATAAACCGTTTCGGATTTGTAGAAAGACAATCGAAGATATATACGCTTGAGAGAAGCGGTTACCTAGCCTATCATTACTTGGAACATCCAACGAAAACGCGAGAAGATTGGGAGAGCTACAAGAAGAGGTATATCCCCAAGGATATCAGAAGGTTCCCTATTTACTGGGGGGAAGAACTCTTTGAATATTATAAGACTCTGGACAAGCCGATCAAACTATTCTTTGTCTGGGGACCAGGACGCGGACCGAAATGCGGATATACCATGGGAGTCGAGAGGTTCCTACGAACCATCTGGAAGGATCCAGATTTGGTTCACGATATCATGAATAGCTATTCCACTTTCGTTGTAGAAGTACTCAAAGAAGCAATCAAAGCCAGAATCGACTACGCACTTTTTATGGAGGATGGCCTAGCCTATAGGCACGGGCCTATAATCTCACCCAAAATATACGAAGAATTCTGGTATCCTTACCAAAAGAGGGTTATAGATTTCCTTCGGAGTCACGGCGTAGACATCATATGCCACTACACAAGCGGAAACATTGAGGCCCTCATACCGCTCATGCTCAAGGCCGGTTTCAACACCTTTGCCCCGCTCGAAGTGGCGGCAGGTATGGACGCTGTCAAGCTGAGAGAACAGTATGGAAACCGCATCCTACTCATGGGAAACATAAGCAGACAAGCCCTTATGGACGGACCTAAAGCTGTCGAAAAGGATTTCTACAGCAAGGTTCCACACCTTATCGAGAAAGGTGGATATGTGCCAGCGGCTGATGACACGATTCTCCCGGACATTTCCTTCGCGAGCTTCAACCACTACATTGGCCTTCTCAAGAGATTGCGAAACTGACTTCACGGGATATCTTGAAGGAAGCATGATCTAGCGTTGCGTATATAGTGGCCGTCGCAAGGAGCTTCAGAACGCCTCTTATTCACCCTCAGCAAGAGTTGCCAAAGTCATTCTTCGGTCATCATGCAATTGGATCAGTAACCCTTTCTGTCACAGACAGTCAAGCCCACATTGATAGGGAGCAGAATCGAATATTGCCTTCCATATCTGGCTAGTCGACTATTGCTAGCTAGCATGTTACTCTTCTAGCACGTGTGCTGGTGTGGATCAGATCTATCAGGGGTACGAAAGCAAGTTTTCACCCGTAAGATTAGATGCGTTCATACATCAGTAATCGGGGCAAGTTTACTTCTACTCTCGGAGTTGGACAATGTGGCTTAGTTCTGCTTAGCCTTTCTTTGGAAAGGAGTCTTGAGCCGCTCTTTGACCCATTTATCGTTGATGATCAAGCCGTATTGGTCATGTTGGATCGTCTCTTCGATACGCATCTCTTTCGCCTTTTGGTAGCATTTCAAAGCTTCGTCACGTTTTCCAAGAAGGTCAAGCATGTGCCCTTGCCAGACCATCGCTACAAACACATGAATAAGGTCACTACTCAGCTCCTGGGTCCTCCTAAACGCCTCAAAGGCTTCATCATAGAACTTTCCGTCATAGAGAGTCAAACCAAGCTTAAACCAAAGGGATACGGACCTCAAGCTACTCTCAAGCGCCTTCTCATAGACTTCCTTCGCCCTCTCTCCGCTCTTGACCCAGGGAAGGCTTGTCACCTCCTTCGCTACTTCTATCTCCACAGGGTCCAGGGGAGGATAGACTATCGGAAAGCGGCCTTCAGGGTCCAATTCCAGCTTTTGGACGGGAGATGATCCCGTGAATACAAGTTCAGTCACTCTCAATGCTCGGTTTGTCCACAGAATGGACTTCTTTCCATCTTGAAATGTCGCTTGGACGGGAATTGGCATACGGGTATCACCCATACTTTCAACGCGTGCTTTAAGGTAGTAAGTCTCTCCTTGTCTCGTTTCCTCTCCGGAAGCGATCCGGTAGGAAAGGTACCTATTTGTGTGAAGCCATTGGTAGAAGAACCAGTCTAGATCCTCTCCGCTGAGTTCTTCGCAGAGGAGTTGGAAGTCTCGGCTCCTAATGTCTTTGTGTTTGAATCTTGCTAGAGCCTCGTTGAAGATTTGGCGGAACAACTCTCCACCTAATATCTGTTCGAGCATGCTGATTATGGCGTAGCCTTTGCTGTGGACGACAATGTTGTTGTAATCGAATCCAGCAACTCGTAACTTCTCTGGAGGCTGCATCACTGTCGTATCGACTCCTTCGCTCAATCCTTGAATGTATCTTCCAGAGCGTCCTCGGTGATAGTTCATTCCGAAGCCTCGTGCCTCCATATAGCATCTATCCATGTAGATTCCGAGCCCTATGTCGAGCCAAGAAACCTGTAAGCCTGGCCCGAACTCAGAACAGACGACATGACCGCCCCAATACTGGTGGCCTATTTCGTGGGCGATGATCCAATGAGCGAAGGATTCTGCCCTATCACCCAATTTGTCCAAATCGTGAATGGCAACTACATTCGAAGTGACGGGCCAACCTCCTGTTGGCTCCTTATGACCAGGCATCACACTCAACTTGTTCTGCGGGTAGAAGCCAAATTCCTCACGGTAAAAGATGATAGCATCGCATGCAAAGTCCAATAGAGGGCGTCCCCACCGCTTGGTCTCAGGCAAATAATATGATTTTACCACTACGTCCGCTGCTCTATCCTCGACCATGCCAAGATGATCACTGGTTATGAGACCGAAATCTCTCACTTTCTCAGCCTTTAACTCGTATCGTGTCCGTTGATCCGTTAGCGATTCAGTACCAGTTTCTAAGCCCGTCGAGATCAGGACTTGGTTCGCTGGAATGATAACTGTGACTCTGTAATCATCGAAAGTCATCTTATCCGATTGGATTTTGGGGTGCCAATCACCTATGAGGAAAAATATGTCCCGCCGTGACTCTGGAAGCCTTCCATTGAAAGCACACTCAAGCGTGATCCCATCTTCGGCTCGCGCCGAGTCGGGGAGTTCAAAGAAAAACTGTTTTTCATCTTCAAGGCTTGTCGCTTTCGTTGGGACCAGATTGACTGTATCTCCCCCAGTTGACACCATTAACCTTGAGCGCCCCTTTACGCCTGGAAGACTGAAACCTAAGAGAAGCCCTTTTCGAAGTCTTAAGATCCTATTTGTGAAAGATATTCTCTCGAAGCCTGTGACTTGTCTATTCGCGAAATCCAAAGTCACATTTATGCGATATTTGCCCACCATTCGCCTGCACCTGCCGCTAACACCATTAGAAACGCGATTGAGCTTCATTGCAGCTATTTATAGATGAATATTAAGAATGTTATGTATACCAGAATTTTCATGGTCTGAATGTGTTGAAAAGAGATCTATAGTTGTAAACGGATGTGAGACTGAATGGTCAATTCTCGAGAGAGGGCTCTCTCAGCTCTTCATCTTGAAGAAGCTGATCGAACGCCAATGTTTGAACTTCTCATAAATTCTCCTGTTGGTGAGAGAATCCTCGGAAGAACTACGATTTATGGAAATAAGCTGGCCTCTGTTGAGCTACTGATCAAAGGTGAACGCGATAGGCTTGTAATCAACTCCATACGAGATCAGATTGAGCTTTATCAGAAGCTGAATCTGGATATTCTAACGGTTGGGCTGTGCGTAGCTGAGAAGTACATACCCCCAAGAAGGATAGGACCAAACGAGTTCTTGTACACGACTTACCGAGCAGTCCCTGGGGAACTATACGTCTCTGGGGGGTTCTACTCAAAAGCTCGTTATAACCCAGAAAGTGACATGATGACTGAATACGAATCGACAATAGGTTTGAAGGGACTCCCGGCCCTACAGGAGTACGTAAAGCAGCTCGAAAGCGAGGACGTGGGCGTCGATGCCAGCCAACTTGAATCTGTCGAGTACGCCAGAAAGAAGGTCGGTGACGACATGTTGATGATGGCAGCTGTTGATGGCACCTTCCCAGTAAGTCATGCTACATGGCTATCTCTTTTCCTCCGATGCATTTATCAAAAACCTGATCTGATCAGAAGACTGATACATGAAAGCACAAGAAGAGCAGTTGAATCTATAAGGTCGCTCGTAAACGCAGGAGTTGAAGCAATATGGGGCGGATCAGATTGGGCATTCAGTCAGGGACCCTTCTTCTCTCCAAAGCACTTCAGAGAGTTCATCCTTCCATCTCTTAAGGAACATGTTAGGGTTTGCCATAAGCTCGGAGTTCCTTTTGTTAAACATACGGATGGAAACGTTGAATCTATTGAGCAGCCATTCTTGGTTGAATCCGGGATAGACGGATACCACGCCGTTGAACCACGAGCAGGTATGGACATCGCTCGACTGAAAAAACTATACGGCGACAGAATATGTTTGCTTGGGAACATCGACTGCGCAATGACTCTAGTCTACGGCTCCACCGAGGACATCATTCAAGAGACAAGAGGTTGCATTAAAGCAGCATCGCCAGGCGGCGGCCACATCCTAAGCTCGAGCAATTCAATACATTCTGGGATCAATGTTGAGAACTTCCTAACTATGCTAGAAACAAACAAGAAATTCGGG
>CAZBDB010000026.1:9095-10638 GCA_964490655.1 uncultured Candidatus Bathyarchaeia archaeon
AGAAACTTGATCTGACGATGGAGAGGCTTGAATCATTGGAGGCTCTTATAGATAGTAGTCCAGAATATGGTGAACTAGCGCCGTATCTTCGTATAGCTTTAGCATCTTTGCGTACAGCTGTAGGCCTATATGGTGGACCTTTGAAGCTCGCAATAGGCGCACGATCGACGGATCGATAGTGTTCAGTGATTTGGATTTGAGTTGGGAAGGCGAATAAAGAGTAGATGTCAGTGAGATGTTGAGAGATGAGTCAGATTGGAAAAGATCGAGTTCCGTTTAGGCAGCACCAACATAGCGCTTGAGGTTCCACCATTCTACGTGAATTTCCATAAGAGGAGCTTCAGTTCCATAATGGAGCGGAGAAGCCTCCCAATAAGGGGTGTAAGCATCTACGTATATGTCACGCGACACAGGCATGTTGAGAAGCTCCTGATCCTAAAGAGGTTGCATCCGGACCTCTACGTTCCTGAGGAGCAGAAAGAGCTTGTTTCCGCGATCGACGGATTAGGCCAGAAGGAATTTGAGGAGTTCGTGGGGTTTCTTGACATTGAGGACTTCGTAAGATCCGTAAAGAGATTGGAGGAGAAATGGAAATACGGCGGAAACGGCGTCTGGTTAGAAACCATAGGCCCATTCACGCTCCACATGATCTTAGTCATAGGGAATGGCAGGTGGACTGTCAGGCCGGCTATTTCTAGGCAGAACATGAAGGGTTACGGATTTGAGATACCGGTTGATACGAAGCTAAGCGAGTCCTTCACAGAGGAGCTGAGGGAAGGCGAACTTGAGGAGATACACGACCACACCGAAAACCAGCACTTCCACCTAACTGTGGACAGCTTGGAACGCTGCATTAACCTGGCTAAAAGGTGGGACTACTACTTTTCAACAAGGAGGAACTGGAGACAAACCGTGTTCCTCGTTACTGACAATATATGAGTTGGCACACAAGTTGGATCTCCTTCATTCTCACCCTGAGTCCCTAGAATCCACACTGGCACAGTAGATCGGAGCAGGGGGATGAAAGCTTAGGCGCACAAACATAAGATTTTTCACTGAGCCAAAAGTGGATCAGACATGTCTCTTAAAACCAGAATATTTCGTCAAATCGCTAAGTCTTTCAAGTGATTAATCCTTGAGGTCAATTAGGAGACCATCAATGCGTATTGATCGCATCTGGCTGTTCCTGATTGGACCAGAGAAACATGCCTATTCCAGTAATCATAACGAGTTCCATGAGGATTCCCGAACTGGTCTCTCTTGCCGTCGACAATTTAGCTTCCTTCTTCCTTGAGCTAGATTTTGCAGACTTAGGTCTTGCCAGCTACTTAGACTTAGAAATCTCTCAAGCAGATTCAATGTAGACAAATCCAAAGCCGATCTGCAGCAGCAAATACTAACGTTATCCGTCCCCAGTTTTCTTTTTTCCAAGCTCTCAATCCCCTTTCTGTTTTGGGAGAAAAGAGCTTATGAATATCTGGCACAGATTACCAGATGCCTAAACAAACCCTGTATGTAGCCCCCCTCCTAAGCTTCTAGTGAC
>CAZBDB010000027.1:0-10567 GCA_964490655.1 uncultured Candidatus Bathyarchaeia archaeon
GCCTCATCAGAAACCGAATTGACGATCTCGACAAACCTGTCCAACTCAGCAATGGGTTCAGTTTCCGTAGGCTCTACCATCAGAGCTTCCTTTACTATGGGAGGAAAGTAGATAGTGGGCGCGTGGACACCGTAGTCAAGCAGTCTTTTCGCAACATTTCTCGCCGAAACGCCCGTCTCAGACTCAAGGCGAGAACAGCTAAGGACAAACTCATGTTTCTTCAGCCTATCCTTGCCGTATGGAATATCGAAGCCCCTAATCTTCAGGAGTTCGCATGCCAAGTAGTTCGCGTTCAAGACAGCGATCTCTGCAGCCTTCTCCAGCCCTTCAGCTCCCATGGTGAGTATGTAGGCGAAGGCTTTCGCGAGAACCTCAAAACTCCCATAGAACGCCCTAACCTTGCCAATCGTGTGGGGAACGTCATGATTCAGAAAGTAACGTCTACCATCAAACTCAACCAGAGGCACAGGCAGAAACTCCTCTAGAGGCTCCTTCACCCCTATGGGACCGGCCCCAGGACCACCTCCCCCATGAGGAGTCGAAAAAGTCTTGTGCAGATTAATGTGCACAATGTCGAAGCCCATCTCCCCGGGCCTTGCCTTCCCCAATATCGCATTCAAGTTAGCCCCATCATAATAGAGGAGGCCACCTTCCTCGTGGACAATCTTCTCAACCTCCATTATTCTCTCCTCAAAAATCCCCAAAGTGTTCGGATTGGTCAACATCAGCCCCGCAGTCCTCGAGGAAACGGCTTCCTTCAAAGCCTCAATCTGCATACACCCATCTTCGCCGGTAGGCACGAAGACAATCTTGAATCCGGCCATGGATGCGCTTGCAGGATTCGTCCCGTGAGCAGAGTCAGGGACTATCATCTCGTCTCTGCGAGAGGATTCTCCGTTAAGCTTGTGATAGGCTCTAATCATCAATGTTCCCGCAAGCTCTCCCTGAGCCCCAGCAGCCGGCTGAAGGGACACTTTGCTTGTGCCTGTGATCTCGGACAGCCACAACGCCAGCTTGTACATAATCTCCAGTGTACCTTGCATCGTCTCCTCAGGCTGATATGGGTGTATCCAATGCACCTTGTCGGAGTCTGCTATGGCGTCGTTCATCTTTGGGTTATACTTCATAGTGCAGCTTCCCAGTGGATAGAAGCCATCATCGATGCCGAAGTTCATTTGGGACAGCCGCATATAGTGTCTCACAACCTCAACCTCTGAAAGCTCAGGCAGCTGAGGCGCATCCTTCCTTCTGAGACCTTCAGGAATGTAATCTTGAACAGCAGATGTCGATCTCAACTCTTTCCCTAATGCAGGGAGCACGTAACCTCTTCTACCACGGCTTCCGATTTCAAAGATCGTAGGCTCCGACCATTTTGCCTGTCTGAACTCTTTCATGCCTCAAGCCTCCAGGATCTTCTGCAAGCTATTCTGCAGTTTCTCAATCTCCTCTGAGGTATGCAGCTCAGTGACACAATAGAGGGAAGTTTGGCCCAACTCAGGGAAGTCGTGATCAAGGGATCTACCCCCCAAGATGCCACACTCAAGTAACTCACGATTCACCTCTTGAACCGACTTCAATGTCTGATCAAAATTCACCGTAAACTCCTTAAAGTGGCAGGCTTCAAAGAAGGGGACACGCATCCCCTCGATCTCGGAGAGCTTTCTGATCGCATGGTAAGTCTTGGATAAGATGGTCTCACTCAACTCTTTAAATCCGGTCGGTCCCAGAAGAGCTATGTAGACGGCAGTTCTCAGCGCGTACAAAGCTTCGTTTGTACATATGTTAGAGGTCGCTCTATGACGGCGGATGTGCTGCTCACGAGTCTGGAGAACCATGCAGAATGCTCTATCCTTTCCATCCTGAGTTGTAGTCATTCCCACGATCCTACCCGGCATCTGTCTCATAATTGAAGCCTCATCCCTACAAGCAAATATTCCGAGAAGCGGACCCCCAGCATTCATGTAGTTACCTAATGGCTGTCCCTCGCCTATCACAATGTCCGCGCCGTAATCCCCAGGCGGCCTCAAGACACCCAGAGAAGTAGGGTCCACCCCGACGATGAACAGCCCGTCCGCATCGTGAACGATCTCCGATACCGCATCGGGCGAGTCGATTAGAAAACCTAGGTAAGACGGATTCTCAACATACACTCCCGCGGTGTTCTTCGAAGTTTTCTCCTTCAAGTCTTCCAAGTCTAATTGGCCGTCCTTCAGGTTTTGATTGATCTCTAAGACTTCGATCCCAGCGGCTTCAGCATAAGCTCTAAGAACCATCATTCTTTCGGGGCTGATGTAGTGAGGAACCAAGAATTGGTCTCGCTGAGTGATACGGGCTGCCATCCGCGCCGCTTCACCCAAGGAAGATGCCCAATCATACATCGAACAGTTGGCGGTATCCATCTCTAAGAGCTCGCAGATCATACTCTGATACTCGAAGAGTGCTTGAAGGATCCCTTGGCTGATCTCAGGCTGATATGGAGTATAGCCTGTTAGGAATTCACCTCTCGAGGACACTGCGTCTACTGCCGCGGGTACATGATGAGGCCATATTCCAGCTCCAAGAAAGGATGTCAGCTCTTTGACTGTCTGATTCTTTTTTAGGATCTTCTCTGTTTCTCGTCTGACCTCCAGCTCAGAAAGAGGTCCAGGTATATCGAGGGGGTTCCTCAAACGGATTTCGCTTGGTATATCAGAAAAGAGATCCCGGACCGTCTCAATACCGGTTGCTCTCCTGAGCCGCCTTCGAATCTCTTCAGTATCATTTGGGATGTATCTACTAGCCATACTCAAGCCTCAATTATCTTCGGTCCGTCAGAATATAAGTCTCTTTTCTGTCGTATTGCAGGCAGAACATCACTGATGATAAGCCGAACAGAAGATGACGAGTTAGTCTCAGACTCGGGACATCCGCTACCGGTTTTGAGGGGTACAGAGTTCGAATTCGCCTTCACATCGATTGCTGACTTTTCCAAGAAGTGGTAGGCCTATCGGTTCTTGGGTCGAGGATAGCGATGCGGCTGTGGCTGACGCGGAATGTCAGTAGAAGGAAAAGCGAGTGGACAAGGATCGTGGAATAGATCTGCCTTAGCAGTCGAAGATATGCTACGTGGTTGCCATAACTAGTAGAGAGTCTGTTTGGCTCCCTTGTCCGATTCCTACGAAACTTTCGCATCTTAGCATTTTGAATTGGCCGTAACGGTTAGTCAAGCGATTTCTGATGGTGCATTCTTGCTTTCCTGCGCACAAGTTACACAGTTCTTCTTCATTCACACTTACTGGAGCTTCTTTCAATTCGATCTTGAGCAAGTGATCCCCGTTGGTAGGGGTTGTCTACGAGTTGATAAATCAGTTGTGATTTTCCGAACTATGTTATGAATATTGAGTAGAAACACTATCAGAACCGGAGTTTGGAGAAGAACCCGATATCTAAGTCAAGTACCGAAGGGCTTGAGTTGTAGTCTTGTTCTCTTCTGCTCGACTTACTCTTCTACTAGCGGCTTCAGTTTATCCCTGTAGTCACCTATGTCAGCGATTTTTGCTCTTCTCTTCGCTTTCCTGTTCAGCTCTTTTTGGATTGCCGCTCCTGCATCCAATAGCTCCTTGACCCTGGAAACTCTAACTAGGCCGGATAGGAGCACGACACCAACCATTTTCTTCGATCCTGGCAATGGGTAGTCGCCGCAACGAACTTCAGTTCCCCAAATGGCATTCTCCAGAAACTTCCTTCCCATCTCAATGCCTTCTCTGTCCAAATGTTGAGGTGGGCCCGAGACTAGAATAAGTCCTTTTTCGCCGTCTCTTATATCGCATTTTGTGCTCAAGGCTTCCGGGTTTGCAGCGTTCTTGACAATAGAGTAGCAGAGAGTGGAAGTATCGAGACGCTCTATTGACGACCCTTTCTTGAACAAGCTGAAGCCTTTCTCAACCGGTCTTTCCGCGTACCCGAGAACTGTGAAGCCTCCAAGCGTGTTCATGACGTCGCCTGCGTCTACAACCTTTACGCCGATCTTGCTCTCTTTGTTGGTTTCTCCAGCTCCCAATAGATATCCGAAAGGCTTCACGATCATCAGGTTCATGTGGAGATAGCTTTTGGCCAGCGAGGTGCCTTCCCTCTTCCAGGACTCATTATCGAAGATGATCAGACCGTCGGCTGTCTCCTGCAAAGCCAGCAGACTTCTTGCGGCGTTGAGCGTCATCAACCTCCCTTCATCTCTAGCGGGTAGAATCCCCAGCGCATATACTGGTTCCTCGTGGGTTTCTTTGATATGTCTGACCAGAACTGGGGCTCCTCCTGAGCCGGTTCCTCCGCCGAGTCCGGCTATCACGAGGAAGGCGTCGGCGAAACGTGGCTTAAGGACTGATAGGGCCCTGTTGACGTTGTCCATTTCCTCCTTCATTATCTTGGCGCCTAACTCGTTATCCATCCCAGTCCCGCGACCCCTGACCCAGGTCTGACCGATTAGGATCCGGTTCTTCTTCGATATAGATCGAAGTCCTGTTAGATCGGATTTTGCTGTATTCACCGCTAGAGAAATGGGAACTAGATTTCCACGATTTAACAACGTGACGTTTGCGTGATTGCTCCACTTCCATGTATTATAGTAAGCGAAGAGGTCGGCAACCTTCGCACCTGCTTGTCCAACTCCTATCACGCACAGCCTCAATTCCTTTGCTCCTGGAAACCGGTACTGCTGCTTACACCGCCTCAATGTGTTATTTCTGGCATTTGTAAGAAAAGAGTTATGGAGTCAGAGTATAGATTGCTGCTAGATTATCACATCGCCTATAGATTAGCCGGCAGATCCTTCAAATATGATGTTAGAGGGAACCCAGAAGGCTGTATGTTCATGGATTACTCGTGACGACTGGTATCCGGGGCTTCTTAGAGCGGTACGGTTTTGAATTGCAGGGCACCGTCAGTTATCGTGACCTCATAGACCTGATTTGGGTATGGCTTTACATTGAACGCTTCAAGCTCTTCAGGTGTGAGAACTAGAACTATCTTTTGAAATTGGAAGGGTGTCAATCCTTTAGGTAGAACGCTTTGTAATCCCTGCTGAACCTGGAAGACGATACTGCTGATCCCTTTCGGCGCGCTCTGAGGCATCATCGTAACCATTGGAGGTCTGGCACGTACTTCAACAAAGGTGATCCGAATGCTCTCTCTTCCTTCAGGATCCTGAACACTGCTCACAGAAGAAACTTTGAGTCTTGTCCTCAGCGAAATCGGCATACTTCCATTCATCCCGAACTTACTAATTAATCAAACCTGATCTTAAACATTTCCCAGAAATGAAAAGAGGAAATGAAGACTATCTCTTCCGCATGCTTCTCAAAAGGAGTTTGCGCGTCGTTTCATCCAGATTAAAGTAATGGGTCTTCCCTCCTATTCTTGCTGTCTCAATGTATTTCCTCATTGAAAACTTGTCTAGTACTTCTCTTTCCTCGTCTGTGAACTGATCTGCCGCGATCATCGCAGGTCCATCAATGCCTAGGAGTTTCATGACAAAGTCTCTTGGCAATAGCATGAATACTTTCTTGTCTTCATAAAGATACGATTTGTCTCTCTTCACGTATATCGGAACCAAGTCACCAGCACGTTCCTTGGCATCTCTCGTGTCCTTTGCATGAATCGTGCCAAAAGGCCTGGGGACTTCACCTCTTTTCCTCAATTCCTCTTTCCTGTCTATCATTTCCAGTCGTTTCTCTAGCCATTCGGAGCCAAGCCTGAAAGTCTGCTCAACCAACTCGTCAAACCTGTTGCAGACGTGATTAACGATCCGCTCCACAATTTTCAAGATGGTATTCAGCTCTTTCTCGAGATCATCTTGTTCAGCGATCATCTTCGACAGTTTGAAGTTTCTACGATTCACTGCTAGAAGACTGCGAGTCTCATCACTAAGCTTCATCTCTTCATAGACTTCAAAACCAATCGGCTGCTTGAACAATATTCCCGTATCTATCCTAAGGCCGAAACCTTCAGCAGTGACCTGTAAAGGATTAACCGAAATGAATTCTAGATCGATCCCGGGAAAAAGTTCGATAGAAGTACCTTTTCTCTCCCTCAAAACTTCTCTTATTGACTCATATTCCGCTTTCTTCAGATGGTTCTCTATATTGAACCGCAATTTATTCTCCCACTTGATCCGCTTTCTTATGAATGTGGGCGGCGGCTTTCAGACCGATAAGATTTCAGCCGCCCCCATATCGAATGTGCATATCTTCTGTTTACTTACGCCAAGGAATATCTGGCTGCACAAGCAAACTTGTTTTTGAGTTGTGGACCGTGAATCTGCAGCACCAGTCTTTTACTTCCACTTCTCCTTAAGTCTTTCTAGCTCGCTCTTTTCCTTTTCTTTCTTCAGGTAATACCAGACAATCCATGTGAAGATGAATATGGGGAAGAAGTCCGCCATGGGTAGGAACTCAAGGGATGAAAGTAATCCGATCCATCCGAACATTATTACGCCCGCGCCCACTCCCGCGATGTCCAATATGTCGCCTACTATGGGGGCTAGAAGGACGGGAAAAGCGTACTCAGCTATGTCAAGCGACACGCACGCTATCAATCTTGCCGCTTCGTCTAGCGTTAGCGCAATGTATTTCAGAGGTTTGAACTCCCTACTCGTCTCTCTGCTCATGCACTCATCATCTTCTGATTATCCAACTTCTCAAGTTTATGACAATCATAATAGGGATACTCATAAACCTAATGGCGGATGAGTCGAAGATATGAAACCGCGAGAATCACCTATCATGACCTTCTTCGTTTACGAGCATGTAACGTCTAGTCCTGGGATCGTTACCGATCTTCCCTTTTTGAAAGAGTTTACGCAATGATCTGTATATCACCTTGGGTTTCTTCTCCAACTTCTCAGCGATCTCAATGAGGGTTAAAGGTGTTTCATTCAGCAATTTTAGGATTTCATTATCTGTTTTTCCCATTTCAGGGTCCCTCTGTTCTTCACATCGTGTGTTGCTTTGAATCCCGATGTTCTCTTCGCTTCATGTCTATGATACTTGCTTCGATTTAACACTATTTCTCCTTTGAAGATTTAGCTAGCTGAGACATCGCCTTGGTCCCGTAGGTTCGTCCATGTTCATACATGGCGAATATGTTTTCTGGAGGTACATCTGGCCCTATGTTTGTGTCGGTGCCGAGAATGAATCCTCCGCCTCCTCTTCCTTTCACGGCTAGGTCGATGCATCTCTTCACGTCTTGCCTAACGGTATCAGTCGTTCCGAAGCGCAGCGTGGTTGAGACTTGAACACTGCCTATTAGGAGTAGAGGCTTCCCATTCTTGGCTTCCATCTTTGTGAGCGCTCCGAAATCCACGCCGTATTTCTCTTGAAAGCCTTGAAAGCCGTCTACTCCCGCATCTATCAGGCTGTTCAGTATGGGTATTATGTAGCCATCGGAGTGCCAGATGATCTTGACTCCCGCTTTCTTCAGGGGTTCGAAGGCATACTTGACATAGGGGAAGTATATCTCGTCCAGAACCTTTGGTGAGATCATAGGTCCATGAGAATAGCATATGTCTGTGCCGGTGAAGCAGAAGGGAGCTATGTCTTCTTCCTTCATAGCCTTGGCGATCACTTCATTCTGGCACCTTGCACCCTCCGCGTAATAGGCATTCAGCTTCTTAGCAGAATCTCTATAGCGCATACATACGATCATGTAGGGTCTGTATCCGAACAGCCGGAAGTTTCCGTCAAACGTAACGGTGCTAGCGCCGCTCATCCAGAGCATATCATCTCCGCATTCCTCTTGTGCTCTCTTCATCCTGTTTGTGTAGATGCGATATTGCCGATCGAAGTCGAAGTCCGCGCGGACATCTTCTCGTTTCGGAAGTGACTCGATATATTTTGCAGCCCTCTCTGGTGTGTATCCGCATTCTTCAGTTGAGGAGACCTCCCAACCCATATATCCATACGTGCCCCCCGGGTGACTCATCATCTCAGGAGGCTTCGGCAACTGTATGCCCGATGTCACATCAACCCCGACGTTCTTGAATGCTTTGAGGGCAGCTCTCATGGGGTTCTCCCACTCATTCAATGTGAAGCCGTACTTCATATGTGCGCCGCTTGCCTTCTCCAAGAATTTGGGATTCTCGCACCAGCCTCCCCACATTGGAGGCCTGTCGATCTCTTCAAAGCTAAGCGCTCTGATCGTTCGCTCTCTCCCTCGCAAAGCCAAATACTCCACCTAGACTTTCAAACGATGATTATCATATTATTCTTTTCGCTGAACACTCCTGCATTCAGATATAGCATTATCAGAAGACTGAGTGGAATGGAGCGGTGCAAGTTATGGGCATTCGGAGTTGAAGTTTTCATCCTACTATGGAGCTTTGGTGTTGTTGGCGAACCTATCCCTTTTGTAGCCCTAAAGCGATACCTGCAGCAAAGCTTCCTGCGAACGGTACATTAACGACGGTCGGCGAAAGCCATTGAGAAGCCGCCAAAACTCCGCCTTCCGCTAGCTCAGTTAGTCTCAGGTAATTGATGTGGATTACGTCATTGTATTCGAGAAATATGAGCCCTAAGGAGAAGAGACCCGCGATTACGGCTAAGATTTTTACCACTTTCTTTACTGCATATCCTAGAATGTATCCGAAAATCCCGCCCGATCCGAGCTGGTAGATCAATTCGCTCATTTTGAGCATGGTTTCTCTTCTAAGGCTAATAATCGTTATTAAGTATCGAAAGGTATCAGATTTCTATGTTTTGAGTCTTGTTTGCTAAATCAGGAAAAGACCATAAACTTCTCAGTTCTAGTACGGGCTGATATCGGCAAATCAGTTTCAGGGGCTTCATCACAGAATGTCTTATTCTTCGTGCTTGGCTTCAGGGTTGATGTTCGCCCTTATTGTGATTCCTATTCCAAACAGCATGACTATTAATCCCAAGATTGCGAGAGGTTCTCCTATGAGACGATCCATTTCCTTCATCGGTAGAATGTACAGCATTTCCATGTCTAGTTTCGGATGCCGCCACATCGCCCACCCTATGTAGGCAACTATCGAAGCGGCAATCGCCACAATCATTGATTTCAAATTCATTGGATCTGTAGAAAGCTCTCGATCACCTTTCATTTAACTATTCTCAACATTGGAAGATATCTATTGATATTAAAGGACTGATTAGCCAAAGTTGACCAAATAATGGTTGGAGTGGAAAAACAATTTCCAGCTCTATCGAAAGAATTTAATATCTTCCCCATGATAACTTGGCGTATCCCAAGGTTTGCGGAGGTGTCCGAGTCTGGTCAAAGGAGGCAGGCTTAGGACCTGCTGGCGTAGGCCTGCGTGGGTTCAAACCCCACCCTCCGCACCACTTCAAAGGCGTCAAAACACGGAATTTTGAGGATTTTCTTGGGGAAACATCCCATACTAGCTTTTAACCATTTCTGCACTACTTAGCCATTTTGCTCTTAGGTTTGAATCCCACAAATGCTCACACTTCATTGAGGAAGAAGCGGATGGAGAAGGGAGCATATTGCAGCAAATTCGACAACACCGTGAATCTGCTCAAATATCTACTCCAGACTAGTTCTATCTGTATGGGAATGGATGCCGTTAGGAAACTACGCCTGCTCCTCCCACCTCCACATAACCCGCTTTTACGCGCTCAGTCCAGCTTACTTCACAAATCTCCTCGGATTCCTTCTGAATCTCTTCTTGCATTTCACACTACAGAAATAATATTTCTCTCCTTCATAGCTGATCCTAAATCTCTTTTCGTGCACAACTGCGCCGCAAACAGGATCTCTAGGCATTGTCGAGCCCTTCACCCCTCAATTCTCTTGTCAACCTTTTGGTGTTGTCCAATCTTCCTGCTTGATGTAGGATGTCTTAATCCTATTTGACCCCACCTTCCGACCCCGATTGGCTAGCTATCTCGAATCTGGGAAAATCTTCATTCAGAAGGATTCTCAGATAGTATTGATCGAATGGAAGCTTTCTCCCTCGAGAACGTCTAGCCCAATTAGGGTGCCGAGCACTATATGGTTTTCATCTCTGTATCGGCTAGAAGTCAAATCGGAAAGAAGATTAATCAATGGTAAATACTATACAGTCTATTCATGAAAGAAATCAAACCAGAAGATGTAAATGGTAGGTTTGTGGAGGGTGTAAATATGCCAAAAGTTTCTGGTGTAGTTGTAAGTTATAGTAGAGGTCCCAAAACTCAGAAGCCAAAAGAATGTTTGATACAGTTCTCAGGTGTTAAATCGCCTAGTGAAGCTGGACAGCTAATTGGGAGAAAGGTAGCTTGGCCAGTTGGAAAGAGGAAATGCATAGGAAAGATTGTCTCTTTACATGGGAAGAAAGGGTTAGTGAAAGCTCGATTCAGAAAAGGAATACCTGGAAATGCCCTTGGGAGTCTAGCGGAAATAATCGGTTAGACTTCAGTCCCAAACCCAAAGACAGCCACCAATTAAATATCAAATCATTCCTTGCTTAAGGTGATTTCGATTGTTGATACGTTTCTAGCTCTGCTTTCGCCTTCTCTTGGCGGCATCTCTTCCGTTCCAATAGTGATCTTATTCACATTCAATTCTTTCATGA
>CAZBDB010000028.1:0-10312 GCA_964490655.1 uncultured Candidatus Bathyarchaeia archaeon
TTTCTGTTGGATGAGGATTCATATGCCAGTCTTAGACATCGTCAAGAAATCTATAGCCCAAAAAAAAAGACTACACATGAAGATCTGCCGGGAGTGTGGAGTCCGGAACGCACCATCAGCGAAGAAATGCCGGAAATGCAGAAGCAAGAATCTTAGATGGAAAAGGCGAGAAAGGACTCGATAAGATCTCTCACTTTTTTGGGCAATGCGCGTACTGCCAAGTGAGAGTTGAGCATAAGCAGAATCTTCATCACGTGACTTAATAAGGCTGATGAGAAGCCTCTACTCGTTTGAGTTAGAGGCGTTGAAGAGAAAGTTTATTAGTATCTTCTAGCGTTTAGCTTTTAGCTTCATTCATGGAGTGTCTTGAAGAATCGGCTTTGGTCGGTCTTAACACGAGCTTTGGGGAAGATATGCTGGAAGAATAAATACTAAGCATATGGGCGGATCCGCATTTGTAGGAGAAACTATAGGTTGAAAAATAAGGATCATGTTTTTACGCTTGAGAAGGCTTTCTTTGAAGAGAAAGGCTTGGTCATGCAGCATCTAGACTCGTACAACGAGTTCATAGACCACGGTCTACAGAGCAATATAGACGAGGTCGCACAGATACAGATCGAGGTTCCTGAGGGCTCATATAAGATAAAGCTAGGGCGGATTTTCATCGTTCGAGAAGTCGAACATGATATAATCTCTGGGCCTTACGCTACTGAGGTCGACGGAACGTATCACGAGATCTATCCTAGAGAGGCCTCCTTGAGAGGCCTTACATACGCCATGCCCCTCTCAGTAGAGATGACTCCAGTAACCGGCGACAGGGAACTAGACAAAGAGCTCGTTTACATCGGCAATATTCCGACCATGCTGAAGTCGAAACATTGTCTCATCTCAAATCTGTCTAAAGACGAGCTCATAAGGCAAGGAGAGGATCCTGAAGACCCGGGTGGATATTTCATGATCAATGGATCCGAACGCGTCATCGTCGCCCTTGAAGATTTAGCTCCCAACCGCATACTAGTCGACATTGATACACGAGGTGTGAACCCAGTCCATACGGCAAAGGTCTTCTCCACAACCGTGGGGTTCAGAGCTAGGATAGAGCTGCGGCTGAAGCCCAATGGTGCGATCTACGTATCGATGCCCGGAGTGCCAACTGAGATCCCGTTCATAATCCTGATGAGAGCTCTAGTTTTGGAATCTGATAGGGAAATAGCTGAGGCAGTTTCCCCGGACAGAGGAATCCAGGCCGAACTTGAACCATCCTTCGAACTAGCGGAGGGAGTAGACCTAGCCGAGGAAGCGATTCTCTATATCGGAAATCGAATAGCTCATGGACAGTTGAAGAAATACCGTTACGACAAAGCCGTAAACCTTATCGATAGGAACTTCCTGCCTCATATCGGCCGGGATGAGAAGCAGCGCTTGGAGAAGGCCTACTTCCTCGGTGAGATGGCCACTAGAGTTATTGAGCTCAAACTTGGAAGGCGAAAACCGGATGACAAAGATCACTTCAAGAATAAACGCTTGAAGTTGGCTGGGTCCCTACTTGCTGACCTGTTTAGGGTTGCTTTCAGGAATCTTTGCCGTGATGTGAAGTATCAGCTAGAAAGGATGGGCATCAAAAGAAAGGCAATCAGTGTCTCAGTAGCGGTTCGTCCAGGGATTATCACTGAGAGGTTGAAACACGCCTTGGCTACGGGTAACTGGGGGCAAGGAAGGGTGGGTATCACTCAGCTCTTGGATAGGACTAACAGATTATCCACATTAAGTCATCTCCGGAGGCTCCAGTCGCCTCTGAGCCGGAGCCAGCCGAACTTTGAAGCACGCGATCTGCATCCAACTCACTGGGGAAGACTATGTCCGAACGAGACGCCTGAAGGCTCAAACTGTGGATTGGTCAAGAACCTTGCCTTGTCTGCCTGCATATCAGTCGGGACCAACCCTGAAAAGGCAAAGCACATTGTCTATGATATGGGAGTGGTGCCTAACTTGGAGTCTAGTGAGACTCTGAAGCTCTCGGGCGCCAAAGTTTTTCTGGATGGTAACCCGATCGGCTACACTCTATATCCGGAGAATCTTGTCGAGGAGATGAGAGAGGCCCGAAGGAAGGCAGAAATCTCGTCGGAAGTGAACATCGCCCATTTCACCGAATCCCACGGATTGAAGAGGGAAGTCAGTGTAATCTGCGATCAGGGGCGAGTACGCCGCCCGCTCATTATCGTCAAGAACGGAGTGCCTGAACTGCGGAGGGAGCATGTGGAGAGGATATTGTCAGGCGAATGGACTTGGGAGAACTTGGTGGGACACGGTATAATCGAGTATATTGACGCCGAAGAAGAGGAGAACGTGCTCGTATCACTGAGTTCGGAAGATTTGACCCCAGAGCACACTCACCTAGAGATATCGCCGTATACGATTCTCGGCATATGCGCATCGACAATACCCTATGCTGAGCATAATCAGTCACCAAGAAACTCTTACGAGTCGGCTATGTCGAAGCAGGCTCTTGGAATGTACGCGACGAACTTTCGCCTGCGAGTTGATTCTAGGTCGCACATAATGCATTATCCGCAGAAGCCGCTGGTTAAGACCGAGCCGATGGATCTCATCGGGTATAATCTGAGACCTTCAGGGCAGAACTGTGTTGTGGCAGTGGTCTCCTTCGAAGGATATAACATGGAAGACGCTTTGATCTTCAATAAAGCCTCGATCGAACGGGGCTTGATGCGGTCAACCTTCTATCGAATGTACGACGCTGAATGCCGACAATACTTGGGTGGACTGCGAGATCGATTTGTCATTCCAGAGTCTGGCATTAGGGGCTACCGTGGAGAACAGTACTATCGACTCCTCGAAGCTGACGGAATAGTAAGCCTGGAATCCGCTGTTTCAGGAAACGACGTCTTAATCGGCAGGATAAGTCCGCCTCGATTTCTCGAGGAGTATAAGGAATTTGAGATAAGAGGCCCAACTATGAGAGACTCCTCGGTCGATATGAGGCCGTCTGAAAAAGGCTTTGTGGACGCCATTTTCATAACAGAAACGAATGAAGGGAGCAAACTTGTTAAAGCTAGAGTGCGGGACGAACGTATACCCGAATTGGGCGATAAGTTTGCATCCCGCCACGGCCAGAAAGGGGTCATCGGAATGATTATTCCTCAGGAGGATATGCCTTTCAACGTGGACGGAATAGCACCTGATGTGGTAATCAATCCTCACGCTTTTCCATCGAGGATGACTATTGGCCAATTCCTTGAATCTATGGCTGGCAAGCTGGCCGCAATGAGAGGAAAAGTCGTAGATGGGACGCCCTTCGCAAACGAGACGGCGGACGAATTGAAGAAGATGCTTGTTGACTTGGGTTTTAGCTACACCGGGCGTGATGTTCTCTATGACGGTATCACCGGTGATAAGTTTGAAGCTGACATATTCATTGGCATCGTCTATTATCAGAAGCTCCACCACATGGTCGCGGACAAGATCCATGCTAGGGCGAGGGGGCAGGTTCAGATGTTGACAAGGCAGCCAACTGAAGGTAGGGCTAGAGGTGGGGGATTACGCTTCGGAGAGATGGAGCGGGACTGCTTGATCGGACATGGCGCCGCGATGCTTCTGCGAGATAGGCTGCTGGAGGAGTCTGACAAGTACATACTCTATGTTTGCGAGAATTGTGGATACTACGCATACTACGATATCAAAGAACGTAGATACGTGTGCCAGATATGCGGGGATAGGGGGCAAGTCACACCTGTAGTCGTATCCTATGCTTTCAAGCTTCTTCTCCAAGAGTTGATGAGCCTCTGTATATCGCCTCGCCTTAAGTTGAAGGAGAGATCCTGAATGTCGATGGGGGAAGCCTATCAAAAGCTGATAGATGAGATCCATTTCGGGCTTATCTCTCCACAGGAGATACGAAAGCAATCCGTCGTTGAGATACACACAGCTGACACCTATGACGAGGATGGAGCGTCGATACCTTCAGGCCTTATGGACGGGAGGCTTGGAACGCTTGAGCCCCGTCAACGTTGCAGGACTTGCAGCAATACTGCTTCTGGATGCCCGGGACACTTCGGTCACGTCGAGCTGGCTAAACCCGCAATACACGTCCAGTTCACCAAGAAGATATATGGCCTTCTCAAAGTCACATGCGGACGGTGTGGACGCATACTACTCTCAGATGAGGCTATCGAGACGTACCGGAGGAGAATCAAGCGCGCTATGAAGCTAATGGGGAACGTGCCTGCAAACGTCTTCAAAATGGTAGAGAATGCTGCGAAGAAAAGCAAGGAATGCTTGCACTGTGGCGCCAAACAGTACAAGATAACATTCGTTAAACCGACCAGCTTCTATGAATATTCAGAGGAGGGTGCGCAAAGGCTGATCCCAAGCATCGTCAGGGAGAGATTTGAGCGGATACCAGACGATGACCTTGAGTTAATGGGCTTCAACCCGGAGAGTGCAAGGCCGGAGTGGATGATCCTCCAGGTACTTCCTGTTCCGCCAGTATATGTGAGACCTTCGATAACCTTGGAATCCGGCATCAGGTCTGAAGATGACCTAACCCACAAACTCGTCGACATAATACGCATCAATCAACGCCTGAAAGAGAACCTTGAAGCAGGAGCTCCTACACTAATCATCCAGGACCTTCATGAGCTACTACAGTATCACGTCACCACCTATTTCAACAATGAAGCTTCGGGAATCCCGCCAGCGAGACATCGATCTGGAAGGGCTCTTAAGACGTTATCCCAGCGCCTCAAGGGAAAGGAAGGAAGATTCAGGAGCAATCTATCAGGCAAGAGGGTTGACTTCTCAGCCAGAACCGTGATAACCCCAGATCCAAACCTAGACATAAGTGATGTCGGGGTTCCTATGGACATAGCCATGAGGATATCTATACCTGAGAAAGTGACTGAGTGGAATATTGATGAGATGCGTCAGCTGGTCAGGAACGGCCAGGACAGATACCCGGGTGCCTTGTACATCGTGAGACCCGACGGCAAGCGCGTTAGGCTGGAGTTCGTCATTGATAGAGATAAAGTCGCCGAGGCCTTGGAACCTGGGTTCATCGTGGAACGGCACCTGTATGATGGAGACGTTGCGATCTTCAATAGGCAACCCTCTCTTCATCGCATGTCAATAATGGCTCATTATGTTAAGGTTCTCCCGCATAAGACCTTCAGGCTACACCTGTGTGTCTGTCCGCCCTACAACGCCGACTTCGACGGCGACGAGATGAACCTACACGTACCGCAGAGCGAAGAAGCACAGACCGAAGCACGACTCCTTATGCAGGTCCAAGATCACATACTCTCCCCAAGGTTTGGAGGCCCAATAATCGGGGCAATACGCGATTTCATCACCTCTGCCTACATTTTCACCAGAAAATCAACGGCACTAAGGAAGAAGGAAGTCTGTGAGCTCTTGATGGCCGCCAATTATGAAGGGTCTCTCCCAGAGCCGGAAATCAAGAAGCCCTCACCTATGTGGACTGGAAAGCAGATCTTCAGCCTGTTCGTTCCAGAGGGCATGAATTACGCATTGAAAGCAAGCATATGCCAGAGCTGTGAAGAATGCCAGAAGGAGAAGTGTCGATATGACGCCTATGTTATAATAAAGAACGGAGTCCTAGAATGTGGCGTGATAGACAAGAACTCCATAGGGGCTGAAAAGTCTGAGAGCCTTCTCCACAGGATCATAAAGGATTACGGAACGGAAGCTGGAAGAGTCTTTCTCAACAGTATATCCCGTCTGCTCAATCGCTTCATAACTATTCGGGGTTTCACCTATTCATTCGACGAGCTCGAGTTGTCAGGTAAGACTCGAAGTAAGATCGACAAGATAATAGATAAAGCTGAGAAACGGGTCAATGAGTTGATAAGGGACCTAAATGAAGGGGCCCTGCAGAGACTTCCAGGTCAGACTCTTAGAGACTCATTCGAGATCTATGCTATGAATGAGTTGGCCGAAGCTAGGGAGAAAGCCGGGGAAGCCGCGGACCTCGATCTCGATCTGAATAATGCGGGCATAATGATGACCAGGAGCGGGGCTAGAGGGTCGATGCTTAACATAGGTCAGATGACAGCCTGTCTTGGTCAGCAGTCTGTACGTGGGAAGAGGATTATGAGGGGATACCTTGAGAGAGCCCTTCCCCACTTCAAGATAGGAGACCCGTCACCCATGGCGAGGGGGTTCGTCTACTCCTCTTTCCGAAAAGGCTTAAACCCTATCGAGTTCTTCTTCCACGCGATGGGCGGACGGGAAGGTCTAGTCGATACGGCGGTCCGAACACAGCAAAGCGGATACATGCAGAGGCGTCTCATAAATGCTCTCGAACACTTACACATCGGGTATGATGGTACAGTCAGGAACTCGATGGGAGAGATTATCCAGTTCCACTACGGTGAGGATGGCGTAGATCCGGCGAAGAGCGATCATGGTAAAGCCGTCAACGCGAGCAGACTGGTTGACCAAGTGAGACTTATCGTTGAAGAGGGCGATCCAGCTTCTGAGAGCTACATCAATGAACATCTAAAGCAAGTGAGGGATCAGCTGACTCCGCTCCTTGTAGAGGAGCTGGGCAAAGATTTCTCAAAAGATCAAATAAGCAAGGAGGCAGTGGATTTGGCCATTAGGCTGGCGCTGGTGAACTACAAGCGATCCCTTGTTGAGCCTGGAGAGGCTATAGGGACGATCGCTGCACAATCGATCGGTGAGCCAGGAACTCAGATGACCCTTAAAACGTTCCACTACGCCGGTGTCAGAGAGCAGAACGTAACGCTTGGCCTCCCAAGACTCATAGAGATTGTTGATGCACGTCGGATGCCGTCCACCCCGATAATGACCATCTATCTTGATGATGAGCATAGAAAAGATAAAGAACGAGCTACAGAAGTCGCTCGGAGACTACTTCACACTTCGCTCAGGGATCTCGCTGGTTCAATGTACATTAACCCCGAGACGGGTGGAGTTGTAGTCGAACTGGACGAGAATATTATGAAAGATCGCAATATTGCGTTGGAGGATTTGGCTGAGATAATTGATGTCTCGAACTGTTCAGCCAAGTTCGATAATAGCACTGTCTACATCACCCCCGAAAGAGAAATTGACACAAAAAAGCTACTCGCAAGAGTTTCAGAGCTCTACGTCAAAGGAATACCGGGCATCCGAAGAGTCCTTCTCACTGAGGAAGAAGGCGAATGGGTGATACGAACTGACGGTTCGAACCTCTCGAAGGCCCTTGAGACGATGGGCATCGATCCGACAAGCACCACAACCAATAATGTACATGAAATCGCCAAGACCCTTGGAATCGAGGCCGCTAGAAACGCTTTGATAAAGGAAGCCTCGAATGTTCTGGAGGAGCAAGGGCTCGATGTGGACTTGAGACATATAATGCTGGTTTCCGACATCATGACAGCGACAGGAGAGGTTCGGCAGATCGGAAGGCACGGAGTAAGTGGGAAGAAGGCGAGTGTGCTTGCGAGGGCGGCTTTCGAGATTACTGTGCCGAACCTCGTCGAGGCAGCCCTAAAGGGCGAGAGCGACCCACTTAAGGGCGTAACGGAGAACGTGATAGTGGGTCAACCGGTACCAGTCGGGACTGGATTGGTCGATGTATACATGTCTGCTGTTCCCGTATCGAGTAGCGAAGGGAGCTCAGGGAGTGACGAAACAGAATGATTGACCTAGACAGATCGATAGCTCTCGTGGTGAAGACCGGTAAGGTTATGTTTGGTGCTGAGAACGCTCTGAAAAATGCCAAAACAGGCAAAGTCAGGCTCATCGTTGCAGCGTCGAACTGCCCGTCCAGGTTCTTCAAGGACTTGGAGTACTATTCTCAGCTCTCTGAAATCCCGCTGATCGTTTATAAAGGGTCCAGCAAAGACCTAGGTTTTGTATGTGGAAAACCTTATACGGTCTCTGCGCTATGTGTAAGGGATCCTGGAGACTCTGATATACTGGAGGCGACAGGAAGCGGCTAACAGGATAAAGATCACAAACCGAGAGATGCAGTACATCTCCTTGTTTGAGAGTATCACGGGAGCCACTGTGAGAGACTGTATTATAGATGATGAACTCGATCGCATAATCTTCGTGATAAAAGAGGGCGATGCTGGAATGGCCATCGGCAGGAGAGGCAAGAACATCGCTATTCTTGAGAAGATGACAGGGAAGAGGCATGAGGTAATCGAGTTCTCGGATAATCCGCCGCAGTTCTTGAAAAATGCGTTGAAACCTGCCAGGGTGAGAGAGATTAGGATAACCGAGCGCCCAGATGGAAGGTTCATCGCTGTGGTCAATGTCTATCCTAAAGACAAGGGCATAGCCATAGGGAAGAACGGTAGGAATGCGGAGAGGATCAGGTTTTTGGCGAAGAGGTACTTCCAGATAAACAACGTAAGCATCCAGTGAGTTTCGATCCGTCTTCCGGCGTCTCTGGTGGGCTTGATAGAAAACTTTATGAATCAAATCACACATCGTCGTTCGTGTTGAGTTAATCACGTAGAACATCAGATGGGAAAACGGGGAAAAAGATGGGTTCCAAATCGCCGAAAGGGGAGTTCGCTGCAAGGAAGCTAACGGCTAAAAGGAAGAAGTTCAGGTGGAGCGATATGTACTATAAGAGGCGTACCCTTAGGTTAGACGTCAAATCTGACCCCCTCCGGGGCGCTCCCATGGCTAGGGCAATAGTGTTGGAGAAGGTCGGAAGGGAGAGTAAGCAGCCTAATAGCGCCATTAGGAAATGTGTGAGGGTGCAATTAATCAAGAATGGTAAGGTTGTTACATCTTTTCTCCCTGGCGATGGAGCGCTGAACATGGTTGATGAGCACGATGAAGTGATTGTGGAAGGTATCGGCGGTCCGAGAGGCGGCGCCATGGGAGATATTCCAGGCATTCGATGGAAAGTCACAACGGTCAATGGGATAGCGCTTAAAGACTTGGTGCTCGGCCGTAAGGAGAAGCCTATCCGATAGATCTGAGAGGTCCCAACGCCATCTTCATAATCCTTAAATAGTGGGTCTTTATTCAGGTCCTCGTCGAAGACCACAAGTGAGTACGCAAATATGAAACTCTTCAAGAAGTGGAGCTTCGAAGAAGCAGAAGTGAACGACCCCGGTCTCAAACGTTACATATCGCTTAGGCCTGTTTATGTCCCCCACAGTATGGGCCGTCACGAACATAAGAAGTTCAGAAAATCCGAGATGAATATAGTTGAGAGACTTATTAACAATCTGATGCGACCGGGAAAGAATGCAGGGAAGAAACTTAGAGTAATTAATGTCATCAAGAACGCCTTTGAAATAGTCAACCTACGCACAGGCGAAAATCCCATAAAGGTTCTTGTCAGAGCAATCCAGAACTCAGCTCCATGTGAAGACACGACAAGGATCAGGTACGGAGGCATAGCCTACCATCAGGCTGTAGATATTTCGCCTCAAAGGAGAGTAGATCTGGCGCTTCGCTTCCTCACGGAGGGGGCTAGAAACGTTTCTTTCAGCAACCCGAGGCCCCTGGAAGAGTGTTTGGCTGAAGAGCTCATCTTGGCGGCGAATGGAGATACGAAGAGCCACACAATCCAGAAAAAGAATGAGATGGAAAGAATAGCTCTGCACGCCCGGTAAATCAAGAGTTCACCCTACCAAGATCTCCACCTGACCTGACAGAAATGCGCGATACCAACACATTAATCTGGGTTGTCACTAGATCGCCTTCCTCAGCGTCAGCGATATGTTACCTTCAGATTTGCCGATAAGAATAATAGTCTCTAGAGAGCCTCTTGTATTGTAACGTTCGAAAGTAACAATGCCTTTGTTGCATTGGTGCGGTGTCGGAAGTCCATTGTATGCCAACCAATCTTCCAGCTGAAGCTAGACACAAATGGAAAGAGGTTTCTCTGGCTAAAAAGCCTGAAGAAAAGATCGAGAAACTTCGGGAATTTCTGAGTCTTGTTCCCAAGCACAAGGGGACAGAGAACCTTAGAGCTCAAGTCAAGAGGAAGATTGCTGCTCTTCGAAGGGAGATTGCTGAGAAGAAACGTAAGAAAACTGGGGGAGGCAGATCCAGGGTCTTTGTCGAAAAGGAGGGGGACGCTCAAATCGCGATTCTGGGACCCACCAATGTAGGACGTAGCAGTCTTCTATCTCTCCTGACCAACGCGAACGTGGAAATATCCAGCTATCCATATACCACCAAGGAGCCTACGCCTGGAATGTTCCAGTACCAAGACCTTCAGTTCCAGTTAGTGGAGACCGCGGCTCTGATGGGAGGCTCTTCAGATGGGGGAACATGGGGGTCCCAAACCTTG
>CAZBDB010000029.1:0-10293 GCA_964490655.1 uncultured Candidatus Bathyarchaeia archaeon
ATGGTGTCGACTTCGGCTCCAGAATATTGTTCACCTTGGCTTTTGCATCTTTGATACCCATGTTTGCGATCAGGCAGAAATACCTCCGGGAAACCAAGATAGGATACCAAATCATGAAAGAGAAAAGATTCGCAGGAATGAAAGGATACATAGCTTCCCTATCCATGATAAGGAGAAACCGCATTCTAGCAGCTCTACTAATAGTCTCCGTAATAGGCAACTTCTACTACGCAGCCACAACATACCTACCATTATACTTGATAAACGAGAGAGGAATAGGCCTAAGCGAAGACGTAGCCTCACTCATACCCACAGCCTCTTCAATCTCTGCACTGATCATAGCCCTAGTAGTAGTTCCGAAACTCACATCCAGCAGCGGCTACGCCAAAGCTCTCACTGCGGGCTACGTAACGGGTTGCCTAGGCACTCTCTTTCTCATATCCTCACCTAAAGGTTACCTGCCATCAGCTCTAATATCAGGATTCGTCCTAGGCATCTACAACGCCACAGCCTTCTCGGTCTCCAGAACATTCCTGACCAACCAGATCGAAGCCATAGACAGCAGAGCTAGAGCCAAGATCCTGTCAATGACAATGACCTTGGGCTCTCTCCTAAATCTGCCGAGCCCCGCTATAGCCGGCTACCTGTTCACTCTAGACCCCAAACTACCCTTCATAGCAATATGTGCATCCTTCATATTCAGCATCGCAATATTGCTTTTCGCCCTGAGAACAGAGAAATCTGTCAAACGAACCTAGAAGAGCTGCCTGTACTACCTTTTTGGGGTCTCTAAAGCAAATACTTCATTTCAAGGGCTTATCTTTGACGCCTGCTGCCCCAGCATACCCCAGTTGCTCTTCGGCACATCATGAATAATCACAGTCAGATACTCAGGCTTCACCCCAATCTCCTCAGAAGCCCTCGTTATTCCTTTGATAAGCTTCTCCTTTTGCTCATCAGTTCTACCTTCCCACATGTCAACCTGAACAACCGGCATACCAGATTCACCACAGCATACTTATCTACACAAGATATTTCTGGTTTTCGATACCAGAAAGGTGCATGAGAACTGTGCTATGCTGTGGCATGTAACGCAATATCACGCTATCTAGCTAGAGAAAGGAAGGAGTAAAGAATATAAGCTAGCGACAGGGATACGAGGTCCAAATCAGTTTCAGCAAAACAGGATCACCGAGAAGGAAGAAAGAAGAAATGGATGAGGAAAACGTCATCTATACTTACAGGCTTTCAGACACCGGAGAGAAAGATTCATATGACGAAGCTTTGGTTGTTGCTTGCCTACAAGGCATCATCAATCGGAATGCCCCGCAGGTTTATGTCACTTCTCAGAGGAACAATCGGCCTCAAGCGTGGCTCGACCTGTTTACGTCAAAAGGAAAGTGGTTATACGGCAGAACATTGAAGACTCTGACCGATTTGGATGTTCTCGTGGATTTGGCTGGAGTCGATCTCAAAGGTGCCGTCATCTGGGACCCTGAGGTGCCAGCCACTCTGAACGTTGCCAACACCATCGCAGGAGTCGAGGATGGAGTAGTCTTGAACCCCGAATCTGCAGAGGAACATCTTGACAGGTGGGAGCTGAAGGTTCTAAAGGATCTGCGTGAGCTCTTTGCTGGTTCGGAATCAGGCAGCGCAAAAAACGACGCGTACAGGTGGGCAACACAGGAATACCTTGCAAAGGGGTTGTGTTCTTCTCACCTGATCTGCCTGTACGAGGATGCATTCACTGTACGGGAGAAGGGGAACATTCGCTACGTTGTTACACGTGACTGGGCTGTCAAGAACCGAGCCTTTGTTTTCGACCTTTCACCCTGGGGAGATGAAAAGCCGGCTGATGATCCTGAGCAGCCTTTAGGTACAGATCTTGAGACCTACAAGCTCATCTTGGGAGAGACGCTCAGACAGTCTGCTGGAGAACACATGACAGAGCTGGCCGGGTTCTTTTCGTTTTCCAAATACAGCAACACATCCGAACACCAGAGCAAGCACGATCCCGTGCCCACCGAATGGGAAACTGTGTATCTGATTTCACCCTATAACTGCTACCAGAATACGGTTGCTCATGACTGCTACAACCAATCGTTCCACAGCCATTACCCATTTACCCCTCTCAGACAGCACCGTCCTAGATCAAAGCCCCAGTTGGAGAAGAAGATCTATATCTGTTTCCACATGTGTGACTATGACTCTACTACGCCTCTCTATGATTTTCTTCCCGATTTCTGGGATGACGAACATAGAGGCGACATTCCTTTAGCTTGGGGGATCAACCCCAACCTGATTGAGACCTATCCGGACATAATAACATATTATTACGAGACCGCTACGGAGAACGATTACTTTGTAGGCGACGCCAGTGCAGCAGGATACTTCAACCCAAACAGGATTCAGCAACGATACATTCCGCTACTTGTCAAACATAATAAGCGCTTCTTTGAACTCACAGATATGAGCATCGCACCCATGGTCCTGGACTGGGATGAACCGACAGCGGCGGTCAAAGATGCGTTTGCTCAATTCTCACCGGATGGATACGCTACTATCGTGCATGACTTCCACGACCAAAAAGGAAAGCCTCCAAAGCCTCACATATGGAAAGGAATGCCCATTCTGGAGATGCTAAATACCGCCTGTAACGCCAAAGACCCGAAACTCGCGGCAGAGCTGATCTATGAGTCAATAAGAGAGCAACGCCTTCATGCACCATGTTTCCGCTATGTCAGGATTGTCTGGGTAAGCCCGAACTATATTGTGAAGACTCTAGAATCACTACGCAGAGACCACCCAGGTCTAGATTTCGTGGCTGTAGATCCATATACATTCTTCAACCTTTTCAAACAATTATGCGCACAACCCTAGTGACAACACGATATCTGAGCGCTTCAAGACGCTCAGTAAGGAGCTTCTCGGACAACAAACGGGAACGAGCTGTGTCATGGTCAGCTTTCATGGATTCCTAGTTCTTCAGCTTATTCCCGAAGAAGCCCGTGTTCATCCGGTTGGGACTAGCGAGACCCTGAACTTTTCGCCGAACCACGCACGATCCAGAGCAGTCAATTCGAACACGACTTCCTTCCTTGAAGTTATACTCTTTGATAGTTCAAACTCACCTATCTCGACGCTTTTCAGATACGGTGTGTCTTCGGATATGGGCTGCCTGAATTCAATATCGCCGTGTCTGCTCGAAAGGTAAACTGTTCCCGTTTTCGCGTTGTGCATGAGTGGAGATAGCCACTTAGCCTCCTCCGTGTTTATAACGCCGGCCTTTGCATAGACGCGTCTATCATAGGAGACCTCTATCAATCCTCCATTCTCAACGTCCATCCAGTCACTGTCGTCGCTTCTGATCTTGACGTAGCCAAACTGGCCATTCAAGTACTTGGGGGGATTCTTGCCGTTGCACTTTGTGTTTCCGACAGCTAACAGAGGAGTATCGGCAGAGCTCGTCCCTGTTCCAACAGTCTTCAAGCCCGGAAATCCGCCCTCTTCCACCCTTCTCCAGAATTCCCCTCTTACCTTCTTGTAGATTCCGAAGAGTCCATCGACGTGTTCATCTCGATCTATTTTGATCCAGCAGTCTGGTCCAGGTATTTCCTTCGCTTTGGAAACGATTGAGCCGAATTTCTCTATTGTCTTGCTTACTGGTCTCCATTCTCCGTTAGGTTCAATAACACCGAAGTCACTATTCTCATTCACTCTAAATCCGCCAGGATGCCACCAGCATATGGCACCAGTCGCCCCAGACATGAGAATCATGCGATAGAAGTGGTCATAGTACTCAGCTTGACGCTTTGCAGGATCTGGGTCTGGATCGAAGTTGGTCCCTTGCCATATCTGTACTCCAAATTCCTGCCAAAAGACTGGTTTCCCAGGCGCGACGTGACGTGCATATGCGACTGTGAGGCATCCATCACGTACTCGATCCCAATCTCCTATCCGTCCATAGCCTTCAGGCGACATGATGTCCATTGATCCTGCAAGACCCTTGAAGTCATATGGAAAAGTCCGCGGATCGCAAGTTGGATCCCCTGAAGTTGACATTCGGAAGCTCACTAGGTGATAGGGGTCGATGCTTTTGATCTTTCTGACAACATGCAAGTGTATCTTGCCGGTGTAATCGTCAACGAACCTCCTATAGGCTGCAACCATCCTCCTCCATTCTCCATCCTTCATGAGCTGCTCATCTGACGGCCCTGTGATCTCGCCGTCTTTTCGAGGTACAGGATAACCCCAGTCTGCCTCGGTCTCTTGGATGCTGGCATATCTCTCCTCAATCCAAGCCTTCCATTCCTCGTCGTAGCCCTTCCGTCCTCTAGGGTTTCCATAAGAACCATCATATGTGCCCCATCCGCGTTCCCAAGCAATACCATAAGCGAAGACAGTATCGTTTTCCGCAATACGGTTGCGCTTAATAAGCGCTTCAACCTCTTCCCATCTGAACTGTCTAGGATCTGCGTGAGGCCTCAAGGAGAGATTCACCATTATACCATGGTTCTCACACCTTCGAAGTAGGTCTAGCAAATTCATGGCTTCAAGGTCTCGGTGGTAGATAAAGACGCTAACAGCGTTCATTCCCATCCTCTCAATCCTTGAGAGGTCGAGCTCAATCACCTCAGGATCATATGATCTCGCGCTCATCCAATACTCAAAGTATTCGCCGTCCTCTATTGCGATGCCCGAAGATGGCATGTAGTTGACTCCGTGGGCAAACCAAGGCTGACCTCGATAGAAGAATCTACCATCCTTGCAGGTTACGTATTCTCGCTCTTCCAGGGGCTTGGGTTCCCATACTCCCATCTCGTGAGAAGCAACATCAATGACTTTGCCATCCATCAGCAATCTTGTTTCCACATCGTAAAGTCTGTACGTGAATGTGCCTGATTTCCATACGCATTCTACGACGCGATCTTCGCCGGCATCTAGTGCAAACGTGAATTCTCTCTCAAAAGCCGGTTCCCGTTTGCCCTTGGGTCTGATCTCGATTCGAATCCCAAGCTCAGGGATTCCTTTATTGGAGAAATTCACTAGTGTGGCGCCCAGCCTTACTTCATCCCCTTGGAAGTAGGTGTAGTGTTGAGACCCCGCCTCATATAGATAGATTCCCTTGCAGATCCTTGCTGCGACATCTGCTAGCATCTTCGCAAGCGTCGGAACCTTGAGCTTCTGCGGTTCATCTGTCGCAAAGCATGCCCAAGCGCTTCGCCCGTACGGAGGAGAGCCGTGGACCAGAAGTGTCGCAAGTGTCCCACAACGTTCCCCCTTCTTGTTGTAGGCATTGACTAACGGAACCCATCTCCATTTCCTATGCTTGAGAAATCCTGTTCCCTGCGGTCGGGGACTTGAGGAGAATCCAGAATAGCTTGGGGGGAACGTTGCCTTCTTCATTATTGCCTGTGCTGGATTCACCTTTGTGACGGCACCTTTGGGAATCGGAAAGAACCTGTAAGAAGGCGATAGCGTGTCAAGAACAACTTGCCTTGCTGGTTCCAGATCGCCCAGTGGACTCTTGCTGCTTCCTAGCTCGGAGATCCAGAACTCATGATGTCTGTGCTTCCAAGGAGAAGCCCAGCCAAGGTAGGGCAAGGCAACTCCGAACGCGATATGATCTGCATTCTTGGGATTGAAGACATCGCCTACCTTTTTCCTTCGATTACCAGTAGGACTCTCGGTGTGATATTTGAATTCAGAAGGGGAAAGAGCAAAGTGTTTCCATTCACCTGTGACGTCAACTGTGGCAATCCATCGAGACCCATCTCTTTCTACCCACTCTGCCGCAAGCTCCTTAGTGTTCTCGTCTCCTTTTGCCCAAAAACAGGTGACAGTCTCATCCTCTAGAAACGGATTCTCCAGCTTGGGAGAGTTGAAAAAGCACCACCCACTTAGGTTAGAGATCGAAATGTGTATGCTTCTTCTCGCGCTGTCTGGTGCTACATCTGATGCGCTCAGTCCAGCAGAGCAAGACGGGTCATTGGTCTTCATTCCCCACGCCGACAAGCCTTCCTCATCGAAACTGCAGATCGGATGAGTAGGCCTTGCTGAGGCAAGGCGATTTCTCCACTCTTTTCTGTCCACCCACTCTCCCTTCTTCTTCCAGACTGGGTTGTCGGCAAGAGGAGCGCCAATACAGATCAGGTTTCCTCCCTTGCGCAGATAGGCAATCAGGTTCTCTACTGCCATAGCAGGAAAGACTCTTGCGTCCGCAAGTAGAAGCAAGTCGAAATTTTCAGGGTTCAGAATGGATGGCATAGCAGCCTCTTCGCCGTCTATGGACTCTACTATGAGCCCTGCGTTATGCAGAGCCGTGACAAGTTCGTCCAAAAGAGCGCCGTCAAACCCGAGGAATCTGTCCCAGAGAACCGCGACGGTGCCCCTTCTCTCTTTCTGTAACTCCTTCTTCAAGGCTTTCACGCTTCTGTAAGCTCTATGATCTGTGGACCCATGTTTCTTAAAACTATCGGCATAAGCAGGGATTCGGAGAAAGCCCCGACTCCCTTGTGCAGCAAAATGGCGTGTCAAAACCACAGTTGGCCTTGCGAGGCAAAAAGGCTAGAATGAACCTTCCCTCAACGCCCCTGAGGCAGACTCGTTCTGTTTGGTTATCTCCTCCAATTACGATGCTCTGGGTATACTGACAACGAGATCCGGTGTCTTCAATCAGCCTGTATGAGTACCTTGGAATCTTGCTAGATCCTGCAAAATTCTGTGTTCTATTGCTGCTCCCACCATTCTCCTATGAAGAATATTTTCGAATCGTCCAGAGAGAAGGTTGGAGAATGGCACAGAAAGCTGCTGGGAAAGTAATCAGGCGTTATATTTCGAGTGTTCGTACCGTCAGAGTTCATGATGTGTATGTCGTATTTTCCTTCACTGCCGATTGCAGCCACAATATAGACTATCTTGTCTCCCGAGTGGGACCATGATGCGAGCCCTTGTGAGTATCCACTATAAGTAAGGCGTGTTTCTCCGGTCCCGTCAGCGTTCACAACGAAAATGTCGTAGTTCCCGTGCGGAGAACTGTCATTCAGTAAACGTTCAAAAGCTAGCTTGCTGCCATCAGGACTAAATCTGGGGTCATAGTCTCCGAAAGGCAGATTCGCGTTTCCCCATTGTCCAGCATTGGGCGGATCAGTGATCTGGAATGGATCTGTTCCGTCATCTTCTATGCTCCATATCTGGCTATGTGATGTGAAGACAATCCTGTCTCCCACCCAGTGGATATCAGCGTCATGGCTACCGGAATCGTAAAGTTTTCTCGCGTTAGTACCGTCTGCGTTCATTGCATATATGTCTAGATCGTTCTCTCGCCATGAAAGGAAAGCTATCTCTGAATCATCTGGCGACCAGGAAGGATAGAGATCCCAGAAACTGTTGTTCGTAATCCTAGTAAATCCGAGGCCATCTATGCCTATTGTGCAGATCTCCTCAAGTTCATTAGCATCCTCACCAATTCTCTGAGAAAAGATGAACCTGTCTCCGGCATTGTTGAGACGCAAGTAGGATATCCTTTCGGAGGAATTATGTATCAACACAACTTCCTCCGTGGCAAGATCTAGAGCGTAGATTCCCCATCTTTCTTCGTGCGGAACTGAGGGAGTCTTCTTGTAAGCCACGTAGATGTCTGCTTCTATCATCTTCCCGTCCTTGAAGAAATGGTGGCAGAAGTAGATGTTGCCCTCACTATCAAGTGTTGGCTCTGCTGCAAACTGTGAAATGATGAGTTCCGGTTCTTGCCACTCACCGTTAATCCTCTTCGACCTGAAGATGGCGGGATAACCAAGATGGAATCTAGTAAACCATAGCTCTTCACCGTCTTGAGAGAGGAAAAGCCACCCTTCGATCCCAGCGGTGTTAACAACTTCTACGTTTTCAGGTTCTTGCCATTCGCCATCAACCTTCTTGGAGACCCAGATGTCGACCTCTCCTTTGCCGCCTGGCCTAGGAGAATGAAAATAGAGCTCACTTCCATCTGCTGAGATGTGAAGCTCTCCAACCTCATACTCAAAAGTGAGCTTGTCTCTCACCCATTCCCAATTCCGCCATTTTCCGTCTATGTAATCTGCAGTGAGGAAGCGGACTCCGGTGTATCCCTCTCTAGCTGAACAGAACCACATTGTGTCACCTTCAACGAAAGGACAACCATCAAGGGCTAGCCTCCCAGGGTCTTGTAGGATTACTCTTTGAGGTTCACTCCATTCGCCGTCAACTTTCTTGGACACATAGATTCCAGTAACCTTGTCAGTGATCTGCTCTTCGACAGGCACATCTGCACTTGGAGTGAAGAAGAAATAGAAGGTGCCTCGGTCTGGAGTTATGAATGGAGAGTCTTCCCCTCCAGCAGTGTTTATTGGACTAGGCATTGGCACTGGCTCCGCGTACTCGTCTGAATGAAGCTGAGGTGGAAAGAGATCAGTCTCAGGCGTCACCTTGACTGCATTCTCAGGTATTTTGCTTTCTCTATGAACGATCTCAACTTGTTCTTCTTCTGATCCATCCTGGACAAGGGAGCTAATCAAGAGCAGCACAATTACCGCAACTGCTCCGATTCCCAAGATGGTCATCTTTTTCAAAGCCGCTCTGCTCCCCTCGTGCTTCTGCACCACCTCTGTCTGATCAGCAAATAAGATGATTGTGAACCGGAAATCCATCGCATGCATGATTTCCCTCCCACCTGGGGGAAGCTAGCTAGAAGGTCTTTCTGGGAGGATACCGGAAAATTTAGATAGCACGCTGACCACTACTAACTCGCCCGAAAGAAAGAGGGAGGCATCTGTCTAGGATACTGTTCTTCATCTCGGTGGACTCGTCATTGCAGGTTCCGTTATGCTCGGCTTCATGTCTCCCTGCTGCACTCAGACAGTCCGGGAAGAAGATGGCCTCTTCGTAGGGGTGAACACACGAGAAAAATACGGGGGTATCGATTCTGCAAATGAGAATCTCTCACAAAATGATGATTAAGAGACCTATAGCGAGACTGCGGGAGGAATGATCTGTCTGCTCCATACTTCAGGCTGAAAGGTCCGAATAAAGAGAGAGCCAGAATGAGAAGGCTGATAAGCGGAATCCTCATAGGCTTCGGCACAGCCACATCGCTGACCGTTTATGCCGCATGGAATCTTCTTGGTCAGGTTTTGGAGTCTAAGTATCTAATCATCAACGAGGCAAAGGTTATCAGCGCCGCAGAAACGGCTACTCACATCGGCACCATCTTAGGGATGCTACTCATCTTCACCGGTCTAAGCATAGAGTTGTCTGCAGCAGCAATCAGGAGACCCAATAGAATTGCGAAAGATAACAGCAATAAGGATCGTTAGAACGATGGCCATTGCGGCAATCTTCTTCCTATTTTTTGGCTCACGTTTCATCGATCTGTTCATCGCAACAGAGGAAGGAAGAGGCTATCTCGAGATGGTCCTGCAAGAACCTCTGAGGGCTTTCCTCATAGCAGCCATCGAGATAAGCAGAGACCCTTCCTTGATGGCGATGTTCCTACAATTTGGAATCTATTGCCTCTTCGGCGGCTTCATCATCGACTACCTTCTCAATTGGGTCATAGAGAAGACAGACTCCACAGTTAGGAGCCAAAGAGGAACACAAATGAGAAAGCTATCGCTACTGACTCTTTTTGGACTCATCCTCTTCATCGTAACATTGATCCCTGTAACAGCCGTCGAAGAAGCGATTAACACACAGTTCATAGTAGCTCCTGGCGCCAAGCATGAAGAATATTATCATACACACATATTCGGCAAGTCCATACTGAAGGGAGAAGTCACCGTTGAGGGAGAAAGCATCCAACTAACCATAAACGGGTACACTCCGGAACCCGTCAGAGACCCCCATATAAGAGAGCGATATAGCTTTGCAATTGATCCAGCCGACGATCTCTACAACTTCATCTTCAATAACACCGAGGGACATAACGAAAGCTCGGTAAAATTCAGATTGGGGGAAATATGGACCAGACCTATAGGAATCGGCTCACATCCAGGCTTCATCGCGGGGCTGATAGGCTTCTTCCTATTCCTAGCTGGCTTGATTGCCCTCGCTATTAGCCGCTTGCGCGCACAGTGATCTGAAGTCGCGCGTTGACACAGTCAATATGTCATGATAATTATGCCAAAGGGAAACTGTAGGTTATCAATGCACCAACTACATTTATGAGTTAAACTTTCATATCTCTGTATATCTTGGAGCTAGACAGTCAGGCGGATATGATGCCGTGGGTCGGTGATCATCGATGAGAATTTTCGTAACGAAAGCTGACGGATCGAA
>CAZBDB010000030.1:0-10291 GCA_964490655.1 uncultured Candidatus Bathyarchaeia archaeon
TTCTTTGTTTGAAACTAGTTTAGAATAGACAGATAGCTAGCTCGAACTTCCAGAATCCGTGGTGTCCGATCGATCTCGAAATGAATATATTAGGCATGCGACTAAGTGACTATATTTCCCCTTACCCCTCAGCCAGCTGGGCCTAAACGCAGGTAGCCGGCCAGCCCAATATTTCGGAAACGGCTCATTGTTCTCACTAATTGATCGTTCAACGTAACTCTTTATGACTTCATGTTCCTTCTTCAACGGTTCATGATGCTTATTCCCATGATCGTAGCATTTTTGCGTCCTAGAGCTCTCTGGAAGAACCGGTCAATCTCTTCTTCGCTTAATCCTTCAAGCCTCCATATCTGACGCCCGGAGGGAACAACACGAGGAGATAGCTCGACGCTTAAGAGCCCGCTTTCGATCGATTCTTTGCCCAGACGTGTAAGAAAGTGCGGTCTACCCGAGATTATGGAGCCGAAGGAAAAAGAAGCCCTTGTTTCTAACCATTTAGTTGAAAGTCAGGGCGCAAAGAGAAACAAATTTGGCAAAAGCCTAGAGACGCCCAACTATAGAAAAATGGATTCTAGGCTTCAATAGATCCTGGTTCACGGAAAGACGATTTCAACAGAACTATCTAACTTATGTTCCATTTCCGAATCAGAAAATCTATTTCTCGAAACTCGAGGTTATCTTCTCCTTGACCTCAGCGAAGTGCTTAGGAATCTCCTCCGGACGTAAGTCGGCTTTCAGATATCTTGAGAACATCCGGGAGTAGATCTCCTTATCCGAAGCAGCCAGCTCAGATGCATAATTGGCGATATGCTGTCCCTCAACCCTGTTGTCATCCGGTAGAATCCCTTCTTCACAGGGTACCTGGATACCAGCGTCTATAAAGCCTTTAAGCGCAGCGAAGACCCGCGATTCCTTAGAGGTTGAGTATAGTCCGACGTCTGAAACGGCCTCCTTTACGCCCTTGTCACGAGCTCTATAGCCGCAAAGCAACCCAGTCAGATAGGCTGCTGGTAGGTTTCCGCATCCTGCTCCCCAACCGTAATCTCTTGCCAGCTCCTTTGAATGGGCTGTGGCGATAACCTTGTCTCCAATGATCTCAGCCTTGACGAGTTGGGCGGCTATATTGTTCAGCGACCTTCTGATGACGATCCTAGGCCTTCGAGATACAATGAGCCGTCTTCTTAACCTGTAGTTGGTTTTCCCTTCTCTGCGCCTGCGGAATGGGAGACTGTACCTTGGACCCCTAGCCATCAACGTCTCCTCCTAAGGTTATTCGAATCGATGTATCGTTCCATATCAGCTATCGACCTGAAGGAGCCGCTTCCAGCCATAACATACAGCCGCCTATAGACCTTCTCAGTTATCGAGCGGCTTTCCCGAAGTGCCCGTAGCTTCCTCCTTAAGGCTCGAATCTTCTTCATCCACATCTCCTTTCTTGGAGCCCTAGCTCCGGAGCGACCTGATCTGCTGCCTGGACCCCTCCTTAAACCCCTCTTCTTCTTTTCATGTAGCACACGTGCACGACCCCGACTCACGCCCTTCTTTGGAACTTCGCGGATCACCTTCTCATGTATAAGTCTCCTTATGTCCTCCCGAGTTATGGCTACTTCAATATCGTCTACCCTCTCAGGATCGATCCAGACCCTGCTCTCGCCTACCTTAAGTATCTCAGCGGCCATCCGGCGTTGGCTTCTAAGACTCAAGCACAGTCACCCTTTCCTTGCGAATTTGACCCTTTAGGCCTCCACCTCGATCTCCTTCGGGTTCAGGACACGAATGCCCATCTCTCTGGCCATATTGACTATCCCGATTCTCTTCCTGTCTCCCACCCTATGTCCAATTCTCACAGCATCAGACCCGGGATCCAGCGTCTCCAAGTCCTTGACACTCATAACCCTCACCTCCCTAAGGCCCGAAGGATGAAGACCTCTGCCCTCTCTTGGACTTCGATAGCCTTTGTTCGGCGAAGGAGGCCATCCCTTGACCTTCTTCCTCATCTTGCTGTCTAACCCGCGAGGTCTCCTCCAGTTCTCCTTTACCCGTTTATAACGCCAGCTCTCTTGGCGTCTGAACTTGGGTTTCTTCCTCTTCTTCGCTTTCGATGGAGCTTCGTGTTTCTTGGCCCCTTCTTGCCCGCTCACTCGGCCATCCCCCTTTTGCGTTCGTAGACGTATATTCCATCAAGAAAAACCCTTGGGTCCTTCTTTTTGACCTTTGTGGCCTGTTCTATATTTGCGGCGGTCTGGCTTACATCCTCAATGTTCACACCTTGGAGTACGACGTCCTCACTTTCCACTGTCACCTTCGTATCGCCCACGATCTTCGCAACTCGGCTACTCCTTTCGCCGGTGAAGTTATCGATGATCACCTTTTCTCCGTCAACCTTGACCGATATCGGGAAATGCGAGAACACTATCTTCAGTCTGTATGTGAAACCTTCGGTCACACCAGTGATCATGTTACGTATATGCGAGCATATGGTCCCCACCAGGGCAGCCTCCCTTTTCCGAGGCCATTGAGATTCAACTGAAACGGAACTGCCTTCTAGTCTTATCGAAATAGGTCCTTGGAAGTCTCGCACCAGTCTCCCCTTATCTCCGCTAACCTGAACGGTCTTTCCCTTCACGTTGACTGCTACATTCTCAGGGATCTCTATGGTCCTCATCTCGGTTATCCGCCGCATTCCAAGTCACCCTAATAGATGAAAGCGAGTAGGCGACCGCCAACCTCGTTCTGTTTAGCCTCTCTGTGTGAAACGACACCTTGGGAAGTTGAGACCACGAGCAACCCTATGTTCCTCGAAGGCAAGTAGGTCATCTCCCACTTCTCTATCTCATCGGCCTTCACGGGATACCTGGGCCTTATCGCCCCACATTTGTTTATCCTACCTAGAAGCTGGACTCTGAACTTCCCCGTTCGGCCGTCGTCGATGAACTCAAACTCACCTATATACCCGTTCAGCTGCATAACCCTCAGCACCGTGCCCAAAAGCTTTGAGGCTGGCGTGATGAGGCATTCCCGCCTGTTCCGCGTTTCATTGTTTACAATTGTTGTTAATCCGTTTGAAAGTGTATCCATTTTCCGTCGCTCCTCACTCATACTTCTTGAAACCGAGTCTGGGAGCCATCTCCCTGAAGCATTGGCGACAAAGGTTGAGTCCATACCTCCTTATGACTGGACCGAAAGAGCCGCACCGCCTACAAGGTCTACTGCCCTTACCGTACTTAGATTTCTTTTCAGTCCGGCTTTCCACTGATATACCCTCCTACTCGATCTCAACTCCGAACTTATCTTTCAGGAGGAGCATGGATTCCTCAACCGTCAAGAGGTGACTCCGACCTATCTTAGATTTGATCCGTCGCCTTCGCTTGACTCGATATCCAGGTCTCTCCAACGCAATGATGACGTCCATCCCGATTATTCCTAGCTCTGGCACATACTTGGTGCCGGGTATTTCTATATGTTCCTTTATGCCAAACGCGAGGTTTCCCAATCGGTCGAAGGATTCCTTTGAGACGTTGTTACCGATGGCTTGGAAAGCCTTCCTGAGGAAGCTTTCGGCTCTTTCCTTCCTAACCGTAACGAGACAAGCGGTTGGTTCGCCTTTCCTTATACCGAAGTCTCTTATCGTCCTCTTAGCTCTGCGTGTGCAGGGCTTCTGTCCAGTCAGCTCTTCTATGATCTTCATTGCATTTTCCAGAGGTTCACCTGACTTCCCAACCGATACATTCACAGTAACCTTCTGAATCCTCGGTTTCAACATCGGATTCTGCTGCCACTTCCGGTAGATTTCCTGTTCAGACATCAGTCACCCTCCAGTCTCGGGAGAGAGATACTAGGCTTCTCTTCGCCCAATATGAAGACGTAGTCCAATATCGTCTGGTACTTTTCTCCTCTTTCGTCCTCTATCGTGACCAGTGACTTCCTCCGTTTCAGACCGATATCCTCAACAGAGACAATTCTGCCTGATCTGCCGATGTTCTTCCCGCCTGTGAATATGGAGAACATCCCTTCGGCAATCTTCATATGCTCAAGTATAGATTGATCGTCAAGCTTTATCTTCAGAGTGTCGAGGGTGCCGTAGACATCTTCCTCGGGGCTTTGTGGATCACCAACTCGAACCAGCATTGTCCTGCCATCGTGAAGGCTGAGCTGGATATGGCCGTTCTTCACCGTCGTCTTATCTTCGATTCTGCAAAGCTTAAACTCGGACTCAGCATCAGCAATCGGATGCAGAATCAAACCCGTCTGAGATGGGAGTATGCGGAAGTGCTTCCCAATCTCCGGTATTGAGATTACATCCATCAACCCCGTCGTGTGGGCGTCATCTTTCCGTACCTTCCTATCCACCTTCACCTTCCCTTGTGAGATTATCTGCTTGGCTTCTCTCCTGGTCTTCGCGTAGCCAAGCATCTCGCGGACGACGATTGCGAGCGGAATACACTGTGCTGTCGGATGAGCCCCAGGTCTCGGCTTCACGGTCCAGTGAAATTCTTTCCTGTGGATAGGCCAAAATCGGGGAGCAACTTCCCTTTTCAGATGCCTACTTCCACCCCTTCTTCCCACTCTATGTCCCTCCACCCTTTGCTTCGGCTAATTGTTCCGCGGCATCTGCCTCGTCTTCCAGCTTCTCTTCCGGCTGAATTGCTTCTGGCTTCTCTTCCTCAACGATCCCTTTCCTCTCCAGAACCCTTCTTCTCCATCTATCGTCAAGATTGAGCCTTGTGACCATTACTTTAGATGGGTGGATTGGAATCATAATTGTCGTTCCATCCGCCTTATCACGGCTCACCCCGTCAATGAAAATCCTGTAATTCCTCCGGTCAACCCGCGTGACTCTGCCTTCAAGCCTTCTTCGGTCTCCACGCATTATCCTGACCGTGTCCCCCCTCCTAACCGTGACCGTGTTGGTCCTGTACTGGGCCTTCAACTCACTCGATAGTGGGGCGGCCATATACTTTCCCCGTTTATGGTTCGCCGCTTGATAGAGCATCTTTCTCTGCTTACTAGGCTTCTTAGTCTTTGTCATTGCCAAACTGTACTCCTAGATTATCGTACTCGAAGCGCTTGCTATCCTTGGCCATCTCTCAGCCGCCTCCCTCGCCACCGGTCCTCGAACCTCTGACCCCCGCATATCGCCCTCAGGAGTAATTATGACCGCGGCGTTATCCTCGAATTGAACCCAGATGCCTTCAGGCCGCCTGTAGGGCTTCCTCTGTCTCACTATGACAGCTCTAAAGATCTTCTTCCTCATGTCCGGCGACCCCTTTCGTGCGGAGACGATAACCATGTCTCCCACTGAGGCGGCTGGAACCCTTCTCAGCCTACCCTTGTATCCAACCACTTGAATCATCCTCAAGACCTTCGCTCCCGAGTTGTCTGTACATTTGATCAACGAGCCCGCAAGCAATCCCTTTGAGATCTTCGGCTTCTGCCCGATTACACCCCTAGCTATAAAGGCTCGCGACCTAGCTCTTGCCGCCACTGCCCTCACTCCCCGAGCTTCTGAACGACGACGAATGAGACTGTTTTGCTTATCGGCCTACATTCTGCTATTCTAACGCGGTCGTTCTCCTTGACGTTTATGCATGGAGGATTGTGTGCAGATATGTGACTGTGCCTTCTCTCGTAACGCTTGAACTTTGACACATATTTCGTGAAGTCGCGTCTAATAATCACGGTCTTGTCCATCTTATCGCTCACGACGATGCCTTCTAGGGCCCTCCCCCTTATAGACAACATCCCGTGAAAGGGGCAGTCGCGGTCGCTACAGGCTCGCCGGGGCCTGTTGGTGGATAACGCCGTCATCACCAACGCCTCCTAATCTTCCTCTTAACTCTGTCTTCGGGCCGTCCGATTATGGCTTTGCCATCAATCTCTACAACTGTTCCGTCTGGAAACTTGAAGTGGAAGACCGTTTCATCCTTAACCATAGTCTTCTCTTTATTATCGTGGATCATTACTATGGTGTTCTTAGTCTCATCAATCACCTTGCCAGCGATCCCTATACAGCTTCGGTTCCTACTCCTAGCAACCTTTGCGTGGAGCCCGATGAACTCATCTTGGAGTGCCGCCGGTGTAATCCTCACTTCTTCTTCGCCCCTGTTTTCTCTTCATTCTCAACTGTCAGGATACGGGCTACTGTCCTCTTCAACTCTCGGATTCTAGCAGGATTCTCAACCGCTCCACCGGCCTCCACCATAGTTCTAAGCCTTAACAGCTCCGTCCTCAGCTCCCTTAACCTTCTCTCCCGTTCCTCGGGAGACATGTCACGCAGATCTCTCATTCTTAGGATAGGCATCTACTCCTCAGCCTCCACCGTCGTCTCTGCCGTCGCAGCCTCTTCCTCTGAAGCCGGCTGGTTCATCTCCTCAGGAGCCTCCTTCGCCTTGAGCATCTCAACCTGATCTGGCAACTTTATGCCGGGAGGCAATATCTGCATCTTGACGCCTAAGACTCCAGGTTTAAGCTGGACGTGCACCACGGCCTTCCTAACATATTTTATGACAGGCTCTCCGCTTTTGGGCATATAGCCCCCCCTGAATTTCTCGCGGCGAGCCCGCATTGTCCTTAGTCTTCCGCTGATGGTTATCTCTACGCCTAGGGCTCCGGCATCCATGATCTGATTCAGGGCCCAATATCCAGCTCTTCTGAAGTGTACGCCTCGTCTCAAGGCGGAGGCAACGCGGGAGGCCATCACGTGAGCGTCAAGTTCTGGAACCTCTATCTCTGCGACGGAGATCTGTGGATTTGGCAGATTGAAGTCTTCCTCAAGAATTATTGCGAGATTTTTTATGGTCCTGCCGCCTCGGCCGATGATTATGCCAGGGCGCATCACGTAAACCACTATATTTGTGCCGAGAGGCGTCCTCGTTATGTCGACTCCTCCAAACCCGGCCGTCTCAAACTCCCTCCAGAAGAACTCGTCGATCTCCGCCTTCTTAACGGACTCCTCTATAAAATGCTTAACAGCGGACATCAAGTTCCGCCTCTCTGCTCTAGAACTATCTCTATATGACAAAGGGTCTCAAAGCGTGGGGTCGCCCTACGAAAGGCCCTCGGAATATACCTCTTAATTTTCATCCCCGGATAAGCAGATACATGAACTACTCGGAGGTCCTCCACATCTAGGCCCTTATACAATGCATTGGCTTCTGCATTCTCAAGAACCTCAAGGACCTTCTGGGCTGCCTTAACTGGATACCGTCCAGCATAGAATTTCTGAAGGCCGTGGCGGTGGGGGACTTTCTTCTTGTGTCGCCGGAGAGGAACAGCCCTCTTTTTCTCTGTTACTTGCTGCAGGAAATCCTTGGCATTGTCCAGGTTCATGCCTCTAATTGCCGAGCATACCTCTCTGGCTGATTTGGGGGATACCTTGAACTCGCGTCCGCTAGCCTTGACGGTCGTATCTGGGTCTAAGCCCAAGGTTGAATATCCCCATTTCGGCATGATTCAATTCCCGGCTTCCACTCAACAGATGCAGAGACATTAATAAGATTTGCCATAAATAAACATTCTCTTGGGATCGGATCTCTTTTCTACGAGAATTAGTGCAGAAACTAGAAGCGGATTAAGCAAGCTCTCTCCAGTATTTGAGGACTGCCTCTGTGGTTCCAACGGACTCCAGTAACTTGACTAGTTTCTTGTGAAGTTCTTCAGCAATATCCCTATTTCCATCGAAGACATTGTGAAGTTGACCTGGGTCTTTGGATAGGTTGTAGAGCTCGTTCTTGGGTTTCTCTCCCACTATCTTCTGGAGACGTTCAAGGCCATCAACGATCCTTATCCTCCTTTCAGCGGGAAGTTCCCTGAGTGCATCATCAATCTGTCCGCAATATATCAGGAACCACTCTTTGCTGATTACGGAGATGCGTTGTCCAGCCACGGGTCCATGGATTATGCTTGGCGATGAGACTGCGAAGTCTTTCCATGGCGGGTTCTCGTTTTCCATTAATGGTAGAAGCGATTTGCCTTGCACCGTATCTGGAGTTTCGGCTCCAGCCATCTCGAGTATCGTTGGCATAAGGTCTGGTGGTTGAACGATTGCATCGGAGGGATCTGGTTCAATGTTCGGCATTCTAATCATTAAGGGAATGTGAGCTACTTCCTTGTAGAGGGGAGCCAAGCCGTGAGCGGAATGGGCTATTATGGACTTTCCGATTAGGCCGTGTTCCCCGTGATAGAATCCGTGGTCTGTCGTGAAGATGATGGCTGTGTTATCCCATAAGCCCAGATTCTTAGCTCTTTTGAGGAGGTACCCAATCCACCTGTCGACCATCGTGACCTCTCCGGCGTATAAGGCTCTGACGTGGTTGAGTTCCTCTGGCGTCAGATAGTCGCATGGCCCGTAAACTGGGTATGTTACCTCCTCACCCTTGTATCCTGGATCATACAGGTCGACGTACCACTCAGGCGGGTCCCAAGGTTCATGAGGGTCAAATGTGTCCACGTACAAGAAGAACTTATTGTGCTTACTGTTTCGTTCAAGCCATCTTGCGGCTTCCGTCATCGTTTTCGCGACGAAATAGTCCTTCTCGTAGCGTCTCTCGGAGATGTTTCGGAGGTACTGCTTGACTGTTGAATATGGTGATCTGAGCTTGTCTGGGTTGCATGGAAACTTGTAATCGACCGGGTCGGTGCTGAATCTGTCGTTCTCTTGCCCTCGGATCCATATCCAGCCGTCGAATCCCCTGTCGAAGTGGTATCCATCTTTGAGGATGTGAGGGGTATCTGCGATCATCATAGTCACGTATCCGGCCTCTCTAAGTGGATCGGCCATGACTACCTCGTTAGGTGGCAGAGGACTCCAGTCGGAGTAGGTGAAAGTGTATCTGCCGGTGACGAGATCTCGTCGGTGTGGTACTGTTGGAAAGGAAGCTGCATAAGCCCTATCGAAGACAGTTGACTCCTCAGCCAGCCTATCAATGTTAGGGGTCTGTATCCAATCGTTTCCATAACAACCGAGGTGATCTATCCTAAACGTATCCGAGACTATGAGAATAATATTCATAGACGAAAGAACGCCGGGTTGCATATAAATCTCTTTTGCGAGCCCTTCCATCAACATTAAGAGAAGATTTACTCTTCGGCTGGTTTGAAATCCATGTTTATCATGCCCCTCATGCATTCTTGGTTGGCGGTCTTGTAGCCCAAAGTGTTCATGACTCCTTCGACGAAAGTCATGAGCAGAAATGTGTTCTCTATAGACATCGTGAAAGAGATGCACCTGAGCGAAATTGAACCGTCCTCCCTCTTGAACTCGACATTGTTTAGGTCCCAGTTCGTAACCTTCAAGACCTCTTCGAACAGCTCGACCGGATCTCCATCCTTTGTCTTTGCAAGCAGATATTTTCCGTACCATCCGCCTGCATCGAGCCACAGTTTCTGAAGAAACTCCTTGTCTGACTGGTACAACTTGTCGATCAGCTTGTTCAGAGTTTCAGAGGGGGTGATCATCAAGCCGGCATCTTTCTGCATCATCATGAATTCGTAGAAGTCGACGACCTGCTTGATGGAGCGATCCATCCCGTGAGCCCTGACAGCTTGTTCGAGCGCCTCGACAATATACTCGAGAAAAGGCTTGCCATCAAGATTGGCAGCCTCATTCAGACTTGTGACCAATTCTTCCGGCACGCGAATAAGCTTCATACCTTTGGGAATACCTTTAGGCATCTAGCCGCCCTTCGACTCCTTAAACCTGAGGTTCAATACTCCCTTCAAGATGTCCCCGTCAACGAAGTCATATCCCAGAGCGCTAAGTGCACCCTCTAGGAATCTGCTGAAGAGAACAGAATAGGACTCTGAAAATTTGGGACTGATACATCTCACGAAGAGATTCCCGTCTTTGGAAGCGACCTCAAACCCGGAGAGACCCCACAAGAGCTTATCCATCGCATCCTTGAACCTGTCCAAGTCCCCGTAATACCTCCCATACCACTGCCCAGTCTGGTACCATAGGCTCTTCATCCTACGTACGCCCAAGCGCTCGTAGGCTTTCTCACAGATATCGAACCAAAGCCGCTCCGGGACAAATGTGAAGCCTGAATCCCTAGCTACTTTAACGATTCCACGTTCATCTATAGCTTCCTTCAAGGACAAGCCCATCGAGTCGGCCCGAATAGCCTCCTCCAACGTCTCATTTAGGTAATCATAGAGGGTGCCCCTCCGTAGCGCGATCTCAGATATCTTGTCTGCAAGGTCCTCCCTCGCAGCCATCATTTTTCTCTTAGGCGCTTTCACCGCAACATACACCGATCGGGGAAGGCTTATCCATCATTGATAAAGATGCAGC
>CAZBDB010000031.1:0-10201 GCA_964490655.1 uncultured Candidatus Bathyarchaeia archaeon
GTGTCACCAGGTATCTCTTTGGCCAGTTTGCAAGCACTTGGGTGAGTCCAACCGGCATCTAGGCATTCGGGTAAGACTATGATATCACAATCTCTTCGGGAAGCTTCATGTATCATTCCCTCTGCTCTTTCAAGATTCTCCTCTATCTTGCCACCTTCAACGAACATTTGACCCATCGCGAGCATAAACTCAGGAAGCAACAACTTGCCTCACAACACAACAGGAATCAAAAAAGAATCAGCGTGCGACTACTAAAAGATTTATCCGCATTCTGAATGAGCAGAAAAGACTTAGAATTAAGGACACGAAGGACAGAGCTATATTAGAATCTCTTACAAAACAAACATTTATATTAGAGATTTCTTATCACAATAGAAGACCGTAACTAATCGATGCTGAAGACTGTCGCGGATGGTGGTGACGAGATGGCCAAGCGTAGGTGGATCCGATTCAGGGACGTGTTCCTGAACTTCTTCACTATAATATTCTTTGCCGTACTTGCTTTCCTTGTAGCCTTTTTGTTCCTGTAATGATCAGATGTGCGAAAGCAATAAGCGAACAGGAAGGAAACACAAGAAGTCTTCTACGGAGCGAACCCGATTTTTGCCGATCTGTAGGTCTCGAACTGCTCATGAGCTTCTTGGGCTTGATCCAGTTCGTACACGGTGTCAACGATCTGATCCAGATGAGTTTCATGCAGCACCAACAGGCCCATTAACTCTTGTATTGACTGGATCGGAAAAAGGCTGCTCCCCACAACATATCGATCGTGTAGGAGATCCGTATTGAACTCCGGAACACCGTAGCTATCGCTGCCGAAGCCAACAACACAAACCCTCCCGTCATTCCTCTTGGCACTATTCACAGCATTCAGAAAGGCGCTTCCCGAGGTCTCAAGAGCCGCGTCTGCACCCTTATTGCTGGTGATCCTCATAACAGCTTTTACTGGATCCTCCTTAGAGGCGTTGACCGCCTCATCGCAACCATATTTCAATCCGAAGTTCACTCTCTCCTCTCTGATGTCGATCCCTATGATGTGAGCTCCCAGGACCTTCCCCTCGATCACCGCGCAGAGACCGACTGGACCAAGTCCAAATACAACCAAAGTAGTCCTCGAGTTGACACAGAGTTTCCTCAAGGCCTCAAAGGCTGTTCCAGCGCAACAACCCATCATCGCCCCATCGAAGAAGCTGAGAAAGTCAGGCAACTTCCTAACTGAGGTTTCACGGTTAAGAACATACTCAGCGAACGTCCCATTTGCTTTCGCACTCAGACGCCACTCACCCATCTCGCACAGGCGGTGGTGCCCCTCCAAGCATTTGGGACAGACTCCACATCCTTGAGTGTGATAGATCATCACTCTATCGCCTTTCTTGAGGTATTCAACAGCTTCCCCGACCTCCTCCACCACTCCCGCTCCCTCATGGCCGTGGATGAAGCTGAACCAGGATGCAGCTCGTGCGCGTGCCTTGCTCAACCTCCACTTGTGCATGTCGCTTCCGCAGATCGTTGTTGCCTTGATCTTGACGAGGACCTCCCTTTTCCTGGGCTTTGGGATTGGAAACCGCTTCACTCTAGCAACTCTATCTCCCTCGTACACTATTCCCTTCATAGTTCCCTCCATACAACATTCCTCCTTCCCCGAATATCCGCCCTACTAACGTAAAACAGTTCTCACACAAGAGAAGGCCGCAGAGTCAATATCACTAAGGTCTCTATCCAGACTTTTCCACAAGACTGCCGCAGGAATCACGAAAAGCTTGGTCACAGACTCAGCTTTCGGGAACCCCAACTACGCTGAGTTGGCTCGTCGCTTCTCCAATACTTTGATGAACCTATCCACATCAATGTAGCTCTTCTCGTAGATGTGGGCACTGTCCGAGAAGTCCATGTAAGGTCCAACCTCGACATTCAGCTTATTGGCGATCATTCTCTGTAGTTCGGTCATGGCTAGCATGTTCATGTGCATAGCTCTGAAGATGTCTCTGCTTCTCCAAGTTGTATGCATGTTTAGCCTACCGTCCCTTATGACGCACCAGACCCTTTGGAGACACGGAGGCGAGTCAACCCACATATCCTTTTGGGGATCCCACGTTATAGCTTGCGCTCTTCTTGAAAATCGGACTTTCTTTAGCTTTTCCACCATGTAGTCTATTTGATCTAGCTCGTAAGCGGGGTAGTTGAAAAGCCTCTCGTGGTATGTGTAATGGATCTTTCCATCCTTTACCGATTGGTCTAGGGTTCCCTTCAAAACATCGTCAAGATATTTCTGAAGCGAATTCCTGAGAGCGGTGTGCATGTCCCCTTTGTGGATTCTGGGTTCCATGAAAGGCTCCTCAACCGTTACCAGAAGGCCTAGTATCTCCTTCGCCTTTTCTCCGTATTCGGTATCAGACTCCAATCCTTCCTCCCAACACGCCAAAACGGCTCTCTCCCAAGCCTCAGCTACCATCCTGGAGTTGATCAGAATCCCTGAACCCTTGACCATGCACCCGCCTCCTACACTCTCAGCCCCGTGAGAATTACCGAATAGGTTTATTAAACGATTGCCGTTTCTTCTGCTAGATCCGCTTCTCTTTCTCCTTGAACTCACGATTATCACAGAGAGTTGATTATCTCCGTCTACATGTGTTACGAACTGTAGCGATTTTCTCCGTAGCTTTGCTTGCTTCTCCATGTTAATGATATTAGTGAGATCACCTAGATTGATAATCCATCGAAATGTGAGGTTAGGCAGTGTGAAGATTGTTGATGTTGAGACCATAGTTTTCAAGTATAGGTCAACGGTAGGATCAGACATTGCGGGGCATGCGCATCCTGCGCCGGGGCATGACGCGTTCCAGACTTTGACCAAGATAGTCACTGATGAAGGTGTCGAGGGGTACTGCTTCGGCGGAAGCAAGGAGACGAATGACCGCATCGTCAAACCTGCATTGATGGGCAAGAATCCAATGGACAGAGAGAAGATTTGGCAGATGTTTTATCGTCGACTTCAGGGTTCTAGAGGAGGTCTCAACGACAGGCAGCTAGCTGTTGTCGATATGGCGCTGTGGGATCTCGCGGGACGTTACCTGAACCAGCCCGTATGCAAGCTTCTAGGCCGCTATAGGGAAAAGGTGAGGGCTTACGGCAGCACTATGTGTGGGGATGAGATGGATGGAGGACTGAATTCCCCAGAAGCATATGGCAGGTATGCAGAGACGATGGTGAGGCAGGGATATACAGCTATTAAGCTTCATACTTGGATGCCGCCGATAGAGTGGGCGCCAGATCCGAAGATGGATGTTGAGGCGTGTAAGGCCGTCAGGGAGGTTGTTGGTGACGATGTACCTCTTATGCTTGACTGTTATCATTGCTACGACCGTGAGCAGGCGTTGTACATTGGCAGGGAGCTGGAGAAGCTCGATTTCTACTGGTTTGAGGAGCCTATGGATGAACATAACGTATCATCATATGTCTGGCTTGCAGAGAAACTTGACATACCAATACTGGGGCCTGAAATTGTGGAAGGAAAGATTTGGTCGAGAGCCGACTGGATCGTGAGGGGAGCTGCAGACATAATTCGTGGCGGAGTTGGCGACGTAGGCGGAATCACACCTCTGATAAAGATGGCGCATCTGTGCGAGGCCTTCGGGGTGAGATTGGAGATACATGGCGGCGGCGCTGGCAATCTTCAGGTTCTAGGGGCGATGGGAATCCCGGGAGAGTTCTATGAGAGGGGGCTGCTTCATCCTATGTATGACTATGAAAAGGGGACGCCTCGGCTGAAGGAGAAGTTGGATCCGATGGACAAACAGGGTTACGTACATATATCACAGAAGCCTGGACTGGGCATGGATATCAACTGGGACTTCATCGAAGAGAACACCGTCAGAACCAATTAGAACTTTGGTGGTTTGGGAATGCATGTCTCAGAGCTGGACACGCCGGCATTGATAGTTGATCTTGACCTTATGGAGCGCAACATCAAGGAAATGGCAGATTGGTGTAAGGCTCATGACATAAACTTGAGGCCTCATCTGAAGCCGACCAAGGTTCCAGCCATCGCCCACATGCTGATAGATGCGGGAGCCAAGGGCATCTGCTGCCAGAAACTCGGTGAAGCAGAGGTCATGGTCCAAGCTGGCATCAAGGACATTCTTATCCCCTACAACATCGTTGGCAAGCCGAAGCTTGAGAGACTCACGAGGTTGGCCAAACAGTGCACACTTACTGTGACTGTCGATTCGGAGTACACAGCCCGAGGGATATCAGAACAAGCTCAAAAGGATGATTGCACTGTTCGTGTCATAGTCGAATTGTACATGGGTCGAACAGGCGTCCCAACGGCTGAAGGTGTCTTGGAATTGGCGAAAAAAATCGTCAAGATGCCTGGTCTCTCATTCGAGGGAATTATGACTTATCCCAGCGACGAGAAAACGCTCACGACCGTAGAGTTATTGAGGTCCCGTGGCATACCCGTGAACATGGTGAGTGGCAGACCAGATATCTATCCTCTCGGTAGCAAGAAGCCGTTGTATCATCAGATTGGACTCACTGAGATAAGGACAGGCATGTATGTACTGGGAGCTGGAAAGTATTATAGGTTCAGCAGAAACAAGGAGAACCCGAGGAAGGTCTACCATGCTGACAGATGTGCCCTTCGGGTCATCTGTACCGTTGTCAGCTGTCCCGTGCCGGACAAAGCGATCATCGATGGTGGCATTAAGACCTTCTCCTCCTATAGGGGACCACCGTATGGGTACTTTGTCGAGTATCCCAATGCCATAATGAATGGGATGTCCGTTGAGCACGGTCATGTCGATGTCAGTGAGTGTTCTGAGAAGCCCGTTATAGGTGAAAAGGTGACCGTCATACCGAATCACCCAGGCATCTGTCTCAACCTTCATGACACGCTGATAGGCGTAAGAAGAGGGCTCGTAGAGACGATATGGCCCATAGAAGGTCGCGGAAAGGTGCAGTAGCCTTAGGTTCGCTTGGAAGGCGGTCTCGGCAAAGAAAAGCAATTGGCATTAAGCGATCCGCATATCAACATTTCATGATGGAATGTCCGCTTCGTGGCGTAGCTAGCTATCGACTCACCATGTGCGGGTCGTTTGCTGCATTCCTTCGGAATCCTGCTGTTCTTATCGAAGATAACTAGTTTTCTTCCAGAAAAGAGTTTCAAAAGTGTTTTAGAAGGCAGAATACATATGTAAGATCTGCATTCATGAACTGGATTAAGATCACTGAGAGGAAGCTGTCTATAGGGTCTTGGATTCTGCCTTTTCTGTTAGCTCTGGGAGGCGTTGTATCTGACTACGTAACGACCACTATAGGGTTGAGCATGGGTTTCTACGAGACCCATCCGCAGTATCATCCATTCTGGGCGATTCTATGCTTCTGGGGAGCTTTGACAATACTGACCTTGGCTTTGCCCAGGAAGAAGCCTTGGACGCTCTGCGTGAACGGACTGGCATCAGCATCATATTTGGGCTTCGTGAACAACGCCTTGGTGATCTTGGGGATATTTCCCGGAATCCACATATGATTTTCCATTGAGTGCTAGCTAGCTAGCTAAGCAGCGCGTGGTATGATTTTGGGTTCCTTTTGACGGCCTGCCATGTATTGAAGCGGGATTTCAACTGTGAATGTGCTGCCTTTTCCAGCCTTACTCTTGAATGTGATGCTGCCGTTGTGAGCTTCCACTAGCCGCTTGCATACAGGCAACCCTAATCCTTGACCCTTGGCCTTCGTGCTGAATAGCGGTTGGAAGATCTTATCCGTGTTCTCTTCGGGTATGCCTACGCCTGTATCTTGGATGCTTATGAGGGCGGAGTCTTCTGTTCTCTTCGCCACTATCTTCAAATGTCCCCCATCTGGCATAGCTTGCAGGGCATTTGTGATCAGATTTATGAACACTCGCTTCATCAATGCAGCATCAACGATCAACTTCGGAAAGTCCAAGTCATCCTCAATCATTACAGAGACTTCCACAGTGTCTGGAACTTTGATGTTTGAGAGTGTCTCGTTGATTAGCTTGTGCAAATCGGTTGGGGCAAGTTCAACCTTTAATGGTCTCGCATAATCCTCAAGATCAGAAACAATCTTGTTCATATACCTCACCTGTTCCTCGACGGTCTCGGCCAACTTCAGCAACTCTGAGCCTTGAAGGGGTGTTGAATTCAGCTTCTCCTTCGCTAGATACATCATGTTAACTATGGATTGCAGCGGGTTTCGGAGATCGTGGCCCACCATTGCTGCCACTTCACCGATAGCGGCCAGTCTCTGAGACTTCAGAAGTTCTCGTTGAGTCTTCTTCAGCTCTTCGGTTCTCTCCTCGACCAACTCCTCCAAATAGTCAGAATACAACCTATGAACCTGCGTTCGCGGGATCTTGGTTGCCAATGTTCCCAAGAGCGTTGGATAGATGCCTAGTGAAACGGCTTTGTCCTTGTTCAATGCGAGAACGACCCTGAGTTTTCTTAACACTTCCTCGATGTCGGTGTCGCGGTCTGCGAGTATTGTCTCATAGGCCGAACTCACAAGTTGATTGAACCTCTCGATGATAAATGTTAAGCGCTGATCTTTTGGGATGCTCAGAAGCCGATCTTTGACTCCATTCATCAAGATCTCACGATAATCCGTTATCCTAATAGCGCTAGTGACGTAGTGTTCAGCGAGCTTCTTCTGAAACTCGGCCTTTTCCTGAATCCTACTCATGGTTTGCAGCAGGATTCTCTTGTAAATCTTCAGACATGCTTCAACATCGTCTAGATGTCTCAAGCTTTCGTCCTTAGCTATCTCTTCGAGAAATCTCCCCTTCGAGATCCCGTATATCAGATCTGATCTTTTCAGAAAATCCTCATTCGCTTTCACCACTTCATCGAATTTCCAACCAAGCTTTTGATCTGCCGCGTTCAAAACGCGTAGATAACTATCTACGGCCTCATCGTACAAGGAATCTTTCTCAAACATCTCTAGATTTCTGTTGATCAACTTGGCTAGGTTGACATCTTCCCTTTCCTCAAAAGTTATCACATTATTAGCTATCGAAATGTTTTCCTGTATCTTCGATCTCTTTATGAAATCTGTGAATCTGTGTACTTCTTCACCAAGACGACTGGCAATTACGGAGCCATAAAAAGCGGTAAGAAAGGACGAATAGATTTGAGAGAAATCTTGTCCAGCAAGAGGTACCTGGATTCTAGTCTGCTCAAGGGATAATGCGTACCAGATCATCAGGAAGGTTAGAAATTGAAAGATTCCTCCTATTTGGAGAACGGGGTTCAAGAGTTCATAAGCTATGAGAGCATTGGTCATAAGGATACCCAGTATCTGAAAAGAAACAAAGCTGACAAGGAATATGATGTACTTCTTTCTCAACAGAGTCGCATTAGTTTTCCTAATCAAAGTATATAGGCCAACGATTATTGCCGCTATATAACCCATGAAGATGATCGTATCTATAGCCAGTGGAAGATTGAAACTAGTCATCACATAATGCCAACCGGATTCAGTTAAACGAAACTCGAAAGCCGTGGCATATTCGGGGTGAAGAAACATGAGCGTCTCAACTATAATAGAACTGCCAACCAACATGAGCGTTCTTTTGCTTAATGGCCTATGAACGCTCAAGAAGGTTAGCAGATAGACAGGGTAACCTATATGTGTGCATATCCCCATTACTCTGAAGAACTTCAACGACTCAGCCGAATTGGGCGCTGTCCTATAGAAGAATGAGGAGAGCTCCCACACTACCCCAACTAGGCCAAAAAGTACCAAATTCTTCACAGCAAAAGATCTAGACCCTCTCTCTTTAATCGTAATGTATGTTGAAACGGCAAGACAGAGAGCTGCGCCCGCCAGGTATTGAAACGCATACATCCTGCAATTCCGATTTGCCCTATACGATCATTTCATATTTGTGAACCAATGGTCCATTCGCTGCTTTAGTTTTGAAAAACGATAGCAGTAACGCATATTAGCGTGTAGATCTATGAGTAACAAATCATAGGGAAGTGCTAGCTAGCTTTCATCACATAAGTGCACGCATGTCGTGTGACTAGATGAATAACAGCGGTCTATGGAAAGATTATTGTAGTTTCTACGAGGAGAGATTCTCAGACCAAATAGAGAACAGCAGAAAAGGAATAAAACAACTCTTTGAGAAATGGAAGAAGACAACGCTTTGCAGAGCATTGTGCCCAGAGACTCCACAGAGCATCAAAGATGTTCCTGTTACAACTTACGGCGATTACCCGATGCTGAGCGACTTTGGGCGGAGAATGGCTAGCTTGAGAGACAAGACTCCCAGGATAAGAGGAGAGCTCAGTAATGACTATTACAATCGTATTGGTCATGAGATGGGATCATCGCTTAGTGCGTACATGGCCGAACCCTACTATCTTTGTATGATAACCACAGGCACAACTGGGAAAAGCAAATGGATTGCTCACGGGGAAACTTACTGGAGCAACTTTACCGCAGATAATGTTGCGTCTGCCGTTATCGCTTGTAGTGACGGATGGGGAGAAACAAGACTGAGAAAAGGAGACAAATCCCTCAACATTACTGCTCCCGTGCCTTACATGTCTGGGTGGGGCGCGGTAGCATGGCATGAATCTGGCTTTGGTTTGATCCCGCCAATTGAAGTCGCTGACACCCTTGGACCTCGGGAGAGGTACTTTCTGATGCTCAAGCTTCTTCAAAAAGGCCAAGATGTAGCCATAGGTGCAGGTGTTGGCTCGACGTTCTACATGATTGTCAAGTATCTCTTGGATCCAGAAGAATTCTATGAGGAATATTGGGACTCCATGAGTTTTGGTTTAAGAAAAGTACTTCTTTCCTTCAAATTGCTACAATGCAAGCTAAAAGGCAAAGACAAGAGAAGGGCACGTGATTTACTGCCCCTTAAGGGCATAATGGTCGGCGGAACTGAAGCACAGCTCTATATAGACTTCTTCAGAAAGGAGTTCGACCTAGAACCTTTTCATGGCTATGGATCCACAGAAGCAGGGACTGTTTTGAGAGGAGTACCAGACAGGAAAACGGACTTGCTTCCTAACCTAAGGAGCGCCTACCTCGAATTCAAAGATAAGGACGGAGAAATAAGAGAAGTTGACGAGCTCAAGAAGGGAGAGACCTACGAATTGGTGGTAACTCCCTTCGGTTCCATCATATTCAGGTACGATATGGAAGATCGTTTCAGAGTTATCGATTTTAGAGACGACAGAATGCCAGTGTTTGCTTTTGAAGGTAGAAGCAAAATGATGATGCGGCTCTCAAGTCCTTACATAGTCAGTCCAAATGTCATTGTTCAGGCGCTTTACAGGGCGGGACTTAGATCCTCTGACAAGTGGGCAGTTGCCAAACTTCTGAAACCGAGAGAACACCTTCACTTCCTGATGGAAAAGACTTGGTCATATTCCGAGAGACAAGCTGAGAAGATCATCTTCAAGTTCCTTATGGAGGTTGACAAGGCAATCCCGCAACGCGGTGACACCCTAACGGACTATGTAGCTGACTTTGGAATAAAGGATCCCTCGGATGTTGTTAGAGTCGAATACCTCGAACCAGGAGCGTTCCTTAGGTATTCAATGATAAAGGCAAAGATGGGCTCTCCACTCGGGCAGTACAAACCTCCCAAGATTATCCCTACCGAAAAGATGGAGATCTATGATACCCTTAGAAGCGCATAGATTCGGCTTAAGCTCTAGTCGATCTCGACTTTTTACTATGCGTTAACCTACATGATCTCCCTAGAATTGTGACCATCCTAGACTTAGAATCTCGCCAGACACCCTTGATGCCACATTTTCCGCGGCTAGGATCAGAGAAAGAACTGCGGTCAGTACGTACAATGGAACAACCACAAACTGCAAGTCCATTATCCACGTAAACACTCCAAGAATTCTAACTGATACTCCAACTAGAGAAACGCCTGCTACCATCGTATACAACGCATAATTACCTATACATACTGTTAGGATAGGGAACACCAAGTAGACAAGGAGCAAGATCACGTGCCACCACCAAAAACTGAGGTAAGGAGGGGCGCTAACTATATTCTCATTGATACCTAGAAGTGAAACAACGTTGTCAAGGTGAATTAAGCCAAAGAGAAATACGTACAGCTTAGCTAACAGGATTAAGTTGAGCTTCATGTGCTTTCTCCCCAGTTCGATCCATTAACTCCATAATGTAGTTCCTAAACCCGTAG
>CAZBDB010000032.1:0-9875 GCA_964490655.1 uncultured Candidatus Bathyarchaeia archaeon
AATCTTGGCCCAAGAGAATATGGAACAAGACAGGAACCCCAACACGATCATACCAATCAAGACTAACGGAAAAGCCTCCCTCCCATTCACCTTTTCAGACCTTTTTGCACCTTTCTGCACCTTTTTGCTACATTTCAGTTCAAAAATGTACGCAACCAGAGCTCACCTCAAATCCCGTCAACAAAAAGCAACGAGAAACACATTGATCAGAAAATACATAGGGGGTCTACAGGAACACACGTGAGTGCCTGCAAAAAATAGCACGCCATCACACTCGGATTCGTTCTCTTAGAAGGCAGATTTTTAAACAAAAAATGTCATTCAATCTTGAGGAGGAAAAAAGGACGAAGAAAACACCGAACAAGATAACCATCACAATCATCGGCGCAGCAGGCACAGCCGGCAGCTTAGTCACAGAAAAACTGCTAAAGAGAAACTACGACCTCCTTCTCTGCGAAAAGGGAGAAGGAACCGCTAAACTCCAAGAAAGAGGACTAACAGTAACTGAAACTGAGGAAGCAGCTCCCAAAAGTGACGTCGTCATCATGACCGTTCCAGACGCCAAAATAGGCGAAATCTCCAAACACATCGTCCCAATGATGAAGAAGAACAGAACCATGATCCTGCTAGATCCAGCCGCCGCATACATGGGAGAACTGGCTCTCCGAGATGACTGCTCATTTGTCATCGCACATCCATGCCACCCAGCTCTATTTGCGGAGCAAGACACACCAGAAGCAAGACAAGACTTCTTCGGCGGCGTCGCCAAGCAAGACATCGTCATCGCCCTGCTGCAAGGAAAAGAAGAAAACTTCCAGAAAGCCAAAGAGATATGCACTGAGATATTCTCCCCAGTAGCCAAGTGTCACAGAATAACTGTCGATCAGATGGCCACCCTTGAGCCCATAGCCGCTGAAGTTGTCGCAGCATCCGCGGCCTATCTCATGAAAGAGGCTTTCGACGAAGCAGTCAAACACGGCGTACCCGAAGAAGCAGCACGATCATTCATGCTCGGGCACACCCGAATCATACTAGCCATCTTCTTTGGAACAACTTCACATCAGATCTCTGACGCCGCCAAAATAGCCATACAATACGGTTACAACAGAATCTTCAAACCAGACTGGAAAGAAATGTTTGAATACAGCGAGATGAAAGAAATAGTCCACGAGATGCTTCATCCAAAGGAGAGCTAAGAATGGAAGATAAACTGAAACTCCTCGACAAGGTCGCCATCGTTACAGGCGGAGGCAAAGGAATCGGCAGAGCCATATCTCTAACATTCGCACGTGAAGGAGCAGACGTCTCACTAGCGGCTCGATCAACGGACTTAATGGAGAAAGTCGCCGGCGAAATCAGAGCCATGGGCAGAAGAGCTCTAGTCAATACCACAGATATCACAAAGATTGATCAAGTAGATAGGATGGCTAAACGCACACATGAAGAGTTCGGCAGAATAGACATCCTTGTGAACAACTCCGGCATCGCCGGACCAACAGCATACGTTCATGAGATAACCCCAGAAGAATGGGATGAAACCTTCAACGTAAACCTGAGAGGAGCCTTCCTATGCTGCAGAGCCGTCGTTCCCATAATGATAAAGCAAGGAGGAGGCAGAATCATCAACATAGCCTCCATGACCGGAAAGCGCCCGCTCCCAATGAGGACACCATACTGCGCAACCAAACTGGGTCTGATCGGATTCACAAGAAGCCTAGCTTCGGAGCTCGGAAAATTCAACATAAACGCAAATGCGATATGCCCAGGAGCTGTACAAGGTCCTCGAATCGAAAGAGTCGTTAGGAACGCGGCCAAAGCCGAAGGAACGACCGAAGAGGAAATCAGAAGAAGATTTGTCTCACCCTCACCATTGGGACGGATGGTCTCTGCTGAGGATGTAGCTAGATTAGCGGTCTTTCTAGCCTCAGATGCCTCCAAAAACATCACAGGACAAGATATGAACGTCACAGCCGGCGTGGTCATGTACTAGAGAGACAAAGACAAGAATCCAGGGGCGCCGTCGTTTTCATCAGCCTTATATGGTTCTGATACAATCAAATTGCCAGCCGAAACACTCTGAATGGAGCTAGAATTTGGGACTCAGAAGACCCACTCGAGAACTATCCGCCATCGAGATAATCGATCGCTCCTTCAGTCTATACTCTGAGAGACTAGTGCAGTTCCTCGCACCTTTCATCTTCGTCGGCATTGTGAACAGCATGATCACTCAGGCTGTGGGAAACATGTTTCCGTCTATCACTCCGCTTGAAGAATTGACTGAAAACTTCTTCGAATGGTTGATCAGTTTCCTTTGGGTGGTCCTCGGCAGAACATCCGTGCTATGGTTCTTCTTCTGGACCACGATCACAATCGCCAATGGGATAGCGGTCAAGTATGCATCAGACCTCTTGGAGAAGGGCGATGCAAATCTCAGCAGCGCATTCAGCTTCACAATCCACAAACTCGCGCCTCTGCTCGGTGCAGCTTTGATCTCGGGTACATTGATGATCCTCGGCTTCATCTGCTTCATCGTTCCAGGGATAATCGTTGCGATCATGTTCTCTCTGATCGTGCCAGTCATCATGATTGAGGGCCGAAGCGCCTTCAAGAGCCTAGAACGGAGCAGAAGGCTAGTGGATAGATCGTGGTGGCGCATCTTCATTTTTCTTCTCGTGATATGGTTCCTCATAGGTCTTTTTGGAGTCATAGGCGAGGCGCTTAGCCCATATCTGCCTCCCCTGCAAGGCTTAACATCCACATTGATATCAGCTTTCATTCAACCGATCTACCCCATTGCCTCAACGTATCTCTACTATTCAAGACGTACGAAGGAAGCACCCCAAGCGTCTCCAGTCAGCTATGCGCCACCTGGCCCAACTGAGATCGCCCGGCGCCCTCCAGCAATCTTTGAGCAGCCTAGGTTCTGCATCTATTGCGGACAGAGCCTGCAATCCGACGCGATCTATTGTCCGAACTGCGGGCGAAGAATAAGGAACTCTCTCTAGGAGCATCCTCTTCAGTCTTCCTACTCCTTTGATATAACAGAATGCTTAACAATTAATTACGAGCATCTGTAGATGTGGAAAACGTGACCGACAAGGACGAATCCAGCCGCATTGAGGAGCTGAGTAGAAAGCTTGACCATATCATGGGAAAGCTTGAGATTTTGGAGACAGTTATCATGAATAATCCCGAGTACGCCGGGTTGGCTTCTTATCTACGTTTGACGCGTATGGGCATTGGCCTATATGGCGAGCCATTGAAGGTGTTAACTGGATTGAAAGCAGCTGAACATCACCTAAGGGCGAGGTCGATTGCCCAAGATGAAATTTCAAGATGCATAATCCAAGTCTTGGCGCTCCGCGGCAAACTCAACATCTCGGCCATAACACGTGAAGTACGAGCGATGCGTGGAAAAGCGTCCAGAAGAATCGTGAGAGAAAGATTGGAGCTTCTAGAAAAGAAAGGTATAGTCCATCTCTGTGAAGGCCACGGGAATGTTTACGAGCTCTCGGAGTGATCAACTACCTGACCATCTTTCTACCCCAACATATTACTATGCTGCTCCGCGCCCTGGAGAGTATGGAGAGCAGGGAAGGCCTTCGGAAAAGGGTAGGTTAGACAAGGCATGACTGAAGAAGATGCAAAGAGATTAAGCGCTGATTACTCGAAACTGAAAACGAGATCGCGAGTATGCTAAGGATCCACTAGGACAAAAAAGAGCTGGAATCCATTTCTGAAAGAGCTCGTTTGTATGCTTGAGTGTGATACCCTAATCTAGGTAGCTATGCTTCAAAGATTTCCACGTTCATTGCAGTCATCTTTTCGAAGACGTTTCTCCAGATGTCCTCAGCCATGACTGCTCTTAGAGCTTCGCTGTATGTTTCTGTGAAGAAGGTTTCTCCATCCATCTCCGTTTCTGACCCCGCATATTTCTTTCCAAGTATGGTCATTTGCTTCGCGACTTCCCTAGCCAGTTCGAACATCAGATCGAAGTCAGTGGCGACGCCAATCTTTTGCTTCTCTGATTTGTTGGATGGCTGCAAGGCATTGAGAGATCTCCCTGTTGCATGGAAGGCGCTGAACATTCCACGTAAACGCTCTATGTGAAGGTTCAGAAAGTCCTTTCTCAGCTCCCTAGGTACCCTGTTATAGTCTTCAATGAACAAGGTAGCTGTAGGTTCATAGTACTTCTCAAGTATGCCATGTGAACCAGGCTTGGCCATCTTTGTCCTGATGAACTTGAATCTCCGTAAAGCAGCTATATGATGCCCGATCGTCGATTTTGTCAGACGCATTTTCTCCGCTAGCTGGGTTGCAGTTTGAGGCTTAAACGTTAACTGACGGAGAATTTCTCTCCTCGCAGGATCCATAAAAAGTCTAATGGCCCGCGGACTACGCATCAACTTGACAGCTGGACGAGTCATAACGCTTCAACACTTCAAGGCCTAGTCGTCGGCATATAATAACACAATATCTAACATAAAAAGATTTATATGTCTCATCAGCACGATATATCTTACCGGACTCACGTATTGCATCTAATTGGTATGATATGTGATACATATAATGGGGGGCACACAGATCCAAACCTCCAATTATGAAATGACATTCTATAACGAAGAATTAGATGGAGGCACGCAGATCCAAAGGATTTTGGTTTACGTCGATGGATCTAAGCGTTCAGATCACGCACTCAAGTTTGCTTTGGATCTTGCCAAGAAATACTCTGCCGAGATCTGCTTACTCCATGTTATCCCAATAGTGCCGATATGTTCATCTATTCCTAATTCATGGGAACCATTCCCTCCTCTGTATATGATTGAATCAGAGGCTGAGGGCGAAGAGATTCTGGCTTCTGCCTTAAGCAAGGTTAGCGAAGCTGGTGTCAAATCTGTTGCCAAGGTAGATTATGGACGGCCGGCAAGAAGAATAATTCAAGAGGCAAAGGAGAAAGTCATCGACCTCATCGTAATGGGAGCCGAGAATAGAGGTTTCTTCTCTAGGCTGTTTCTGGGAAGCATTAGCGATCATGTTAGCCGCCATGCTCCCTGCCCCGTTCTCTTAGTGAAGAGATCGCAAGAGAAGAATGAATTGACGAATAGGGAGGTCCCGTAATGAAGATCGGAGTGAAAGATACAATGGTATATTTGGGCTTCTTTCTCTTCGGCCTGTCGGTCATAGCTGCGACTCTAAATGAAAAAGCCGCGATAATCATGTTGATAGCTTCATTCGGAGTTCTCATCTTCGGGGGCATCATCAAGAGCTAGTTGAAGAGAAGCCGCTGTCATTTCAGGAATGTACACATCTACTTCTGAGAGTTTTCCGTGAAGGATATTCAATTCATGCAGCTTTAGCGGCTATAATCTACATGCTGGCTAACTAGATAATGGAAGTGAAAGGGCCTAAGGCACACCGAAAATCATGCTTGCCGCATAGAATAGTTGAGGAGAAAGCTTTGCTTATATCTGCTGTTCTCTGATAAGATACAAACTCAGAGAGGATCGGTTTTGAGCCCAGAAGATTTTAAGAATCCCGGAAAGGAGTACAGGCCTTCACCTTTCTGGTCTTGGAACGACCGGCTGGATACGGACGAGCTCCGTTGGCAGGTTCGTGAATTCGCAGATAAAGGCTTCGGAGGCTACTTCATGCATTCAAGAGTCGGTCTTGCCACGCCCTACCTATCGCCAGAATGGATGCGATGCATAGAAGCCTGTCTCGATGAAGGAAGGAAGATGGATCTCGAGACATGGCTCTATGATGAGGATAAGTGGCCGAGCGGCTTCGCAGGAGGGATTGTTCCGGCGAAAGGTGAGGAGTATCGTGCACGAACACTTGTGATGAGAGAGATAAAGCAAGAGGACGTTGACTCGGCACTCGAGAACCCCTCGGTAATCGGCGTGTTCGAGGTGTGGCTTTCTGTTTCAAATGTGATAGATGAGTTTGAGCGCAAGACAAGATCCAGCGATGTGAAGGGTGATGGAAAGCTCTTGGTCTCCAAAGTGGAGACTTCTCCGCGTAGTAACTGGTATAATGGCGAGAGTTATGTTGATCTACTAAATCCTAAGGTAACGGAAGAATTCCTGAAGGTGACGATCGATGCATATGCACAGAACTTTAGGAAAGGTTTCGGCGAGCATATGCCGGGAATCTTCACAGACGAACCTAACATTTATCACCGTGTGCAACTTGAATCGGTTCCTTGGACTGGAGAGTTTACAGAGTACTTCCACAGGGTCAACGGATATGATATCACGGATAAGATTCCCTTATTATTCATCGATGGCGGAGGCTGTGAGAAAGTTCGGTACGACTTCTGGCGAACAGTTACACGGAGGTTCATAGAGGCTTGGACTATACCGTACAGCGAGAGATGCGACAAGTACGGGTTGAAGATGACGGGGCACTATCTCTATGAGGACAACCTCGTTGTCCAAACAAAATTCGCAGGAGCAGCAATGCCACATTATGAGTATATGCATGTTCCAGGCATAGATCATCTTGGACTAAACATACGTGATCCCCTGACTTTGAAGCAATGCTCAAGCGTCGCCCATCAATTCGGTAGGACACGTGTCCTTTGTGAGATTTTCGGCTGTAGCGGCCACAACATGACTTTTGAGGATCAAAAGTGGATAGCCGACTTCCACTTCGCTCTCGGGATAACTTTCCTATGCCAACACTTGACGCTCTACACGCAGAAGGGCGACGGAAAGAGGGATTACCCTCCAACAATCAGCTACCATCAAACCTACTGGCCGTACTATAAACTGATCAATGACTACTTCTCCCGAGCTGGATACCTATGCTCGCAAGGAAGATACTATGTTGATATAATAGTCCTCCATCCCATCGGAAGCGTCTGGGCAACATATTCTCCTAAATCAAGCGAGAACCATCAGTCACCCCCCTGGAAGTACAATGAAGCCCTCGTGAAACTACAGGAGAATCTTCTCGCATTACATTGGGACTTCGACTATGGCGACGAGATGATCTTGGAACGTCACGCCCGTGTTGAAGGAAAAGAGGCCTTCTTCGTCAATGAGAGCAAATACAGAATGATCATTGTCCCTCCTTCTCTGACATGGGCAAGTGAAACCGTTGATCTGTTGGCCCGATTCCTAGAAGCAGGGGGAAGGGTCCTCTTCGTCGGAGAAACGCCGAGGCTCATCGACGGAGAACAAGCAGAGGCGGATTGGGAGAAGATATTGGGGCATCCATCATCTGTGCACGTGACAGAGGATAGGAAATCCATAGACGATTCAATTAGAGAGATATTATCGCGCTCGGTCAGCGTTACAGATGAAGAGGGAAACGAGATCGAGGACATATACGTTCATCATCGCATTGAAGGAAGTCGGCACATCTATTTCTTTTCGAACAGCAGCCGGACACAGACATACAATGTCATGATGACGTTTGCAGAGAGAGGAGAAATAACTGAATGGAACCTCTTCGACGGATCGGTTTCGGAAGTTGAGGCCGTGACATACGAAGGGAAAACAGTGATATACGCTGCATTTCATCCCGCAGGAAGCCACGCCTACGTCATCGATACCTCAAAACCTAATGCCTCTGAGGGTTCACCATCTGAGGTCATGGCGAGATTTGAGGAGACGGCTGTCAAACTCCCAGGAGTGTGGAGTTTCAAGAGACTCCATCCGAACTCGATGACCTTAGACACCTGCCGATACTCCATAGATGAGGAAGAATGGAGCGAAGAGATGCCCATATGGAAGGCCAGACAGGAAGTTTGGAGAGCTGCTGGGCTAGAACAATACTCGGGCTTTCAACCTTGGGTCTTAATTCAGAAAGGAATCAAACCTTCAAGATCGTTTGCTCTAAGACTCCGTAGCACCTTCAAATCCAAAGTCGAAAGAAGGGAGGCATATCTCGTAGTAGAGAAGGCTCCTGTCTGGAGGTCGCATGTTAACGGGAAGCCCGTCTCCACGGAGACCAAAGAGTGGCACTGGGATAAACAGTTCGGCAAGATCGATATAACAGACTATACTAAGATCGGAGAGAATGTCATCGAGCTATCTTGCCAGTACGATATGGATGTCCCAATTGAGGATCTATACTTGATCGGCGACTTCGGAGTCGAGAAGGTCTCGGGGACGGAATACGTTCTGGCTGATGAGCCCGATAGCCTCTTAGATGGAGATTGGGTTGAGCAGGGATATCCATTCTATGCTGGAACAATCAGGTACAAGACCAAATTCAATGTAAAAAAGAGGGACGGAGAGAAGATGCTTGTTCGTCTGCCTCTGGCTAGGGGCAGTCTGTTCTTGATATACGTCAACGGCGAGGGTCCTATTCCCATCTGTTGGCAACCCTTAGAAGCTGATATGACCCAGTTTGTCAAAGGCGGCGAGAATGAACTTGTGATTGAAGTTGTCAGTAGCTTAAGGAATACTTTCGGACCTCTGCATCACAAACTTGGGGACGCCCTCACATTTGTGGGTCCTTTCTCCTTTGTGGACGAGAAGAACTGGGTTGACGCCTATCAGTTCACGCCTTACGGGCTGATCAATGGAGTTGAGATTGTGACCAGAAGGAGAATCTCATGAACATGAGTATACACGCGATCAAAAGGCTTACCAAGGCCTCTTCTTCACCCGAATCAGATAAGCAATGACGTTCGCTAAGAGGTGTATAGGCAAAGTTAAGACGATGATTAGGAGAGCGTACAACATTGTAGGAGGCCTAACCGGCAAAGAGAACAAGAGCGCAAAAAGGACGAAATCTATTTGGTCTGAGACTGGCAGGGATGCTCCGGGGTCAATATCGAGCCTTCTCTTGATGAAAGAGCCGAGCAAATCCCCAATCAATGCACCGATTGAGAGCGAGAATCCGAGGAGGACGCTTCCCTTCTCCAGGCCGATATTCGGTGCGAGAGTCTCTTGTGCCCAGCCTACGAATGTCCCGATGAGCAGACCAGCGATGAAGCCTCTTATCGTCTTGTTCTGGCCGAAGATCGGTTTCCCATCGATGAAGTTCTTGCTGAAATCTATAGGCTGGCCGCCGCCGAAAAGCACTGGGGCAGCATTTGCGCAATACGCGGGAAAGATATAGTAGAGAGCGTTGAACACCTCGATAGCCGGAGACATCCTATCATCAACTCCTCACTTTTGATTTGGAACACAAGATAAGCCTAACGGTCGTAATCGTGCAAGCCGTCTCCTTCTATGATCAGACGGCAGCCAAAGCTTCGATCAGTAGGCTTCTCAACTGCAGCCGCTATAACACCTCTTTCCTCCGTGAAATCAAGACTCACAACGATATCAGACCAAAACCGAAGGACTCTTGTGGCCACAGGCACTACGTCTGTTCCTCCAGAAACAGGTACACTCCTGACCTGGCTGGTCAGCAATACTGTCAATTGATGAGACTTCGCTATCTGTGCTAAGGCCGCCACCTGGCGGTTCAACTCTCGATTCAAAGTGAATGTCTTCTGAGCAGTTCCCAACTCAGCTCGATAGAGGGACGTAATGGTGTCCACTACTAATAAGCCGAACTTTGGAGTTAGATACTCTTCTAGATGATCGATGACGACGCCTTGTTCCGTGAATGAATGTGGTCTGAATAGGATTATAGACGCAGAGACCTGGTCGATCTCATCCGAGGCTATTTGGGAAAGTCTCTCAGGTGCGAAGGAGTTGTCCGAATCTATGAATATCGTCTTGTGACCCACTCTCGCTGTGTTGGCAGCGCATTGGATGGCTAGCGTTGTCTTTCCCGTCTCCGCTGCCCCATAGATGAGAGTCACATTTCTGAGTGGAAGCCCTCCATCAAAAATCCTGTCCAACCTTGAGCAGCCTGTAGATATGTTAGGTCTCAAGTAGTTCACATATGAGCGAATGTAAAGCTTAAAT
>CAZBDB010000033.1:0-9657 GCA_964490655.1 uncultured Candidatus Bathyarchaeia archaeon
GCATTCTATTGCAGCCAAAACCATGAACGAGATATGCTCTGTGACCAACTTCTCCTAGAGCGCTGCGGTATTGAGGACGCTGGCGCAGAGTAACGGGATAAAATGAAAAAGATTAAATAGCATTCTGGGATTACAAGGAAACAGGTAAAACAAGATGAAGAAAAACATTAGACGTTCCATGTTGTCCATTGCTATCTTGACTTCTCTGGTTATACCTCTGTTGCTTTCTGTTGTCCCAGCGCCGACGTATGCAGCGATACCTGCCGGTGGAAACCTCAGGGTTGGACTAATAGCGACAGGCCCCATCATGTACATCGAAGGGCAAGGCGTGCAATCAGCGGGACCGGCAATACTGATGCAGAACGTGCTGTTTCTGGCTCACGAAGCCTTCGGGCAGTTCGGTCCAGACGGTAACTTGATCCCACTTAACATAGAATCTTGGAGCGTTTCTGAAGACGGATTGTCGTACACATTCACCATACGCAGCAATGCTACTTGGTCCGATGGGACCGACGTGACAACTGCCGATGCCCAACTGACATACGAAATCATTAGCGCGTTTCCGAGTATAGACCAATGGGGAATCGCAGGCTATATCGAATCACTTGAAGAGGTCGATGACAAGACCTTCACAGTTCACCTAAAAGAACGCTTTTCTCCATTCCTTCACTATTGGCTAATGCTTGAGCCGTATCCAGCTCACTACTGGGAGAGCGTCGAGAACTTCAATGCAACAGGTGCTACTGAAAAAACAGAGACCATAGGCGTGGGGCCTTTCAAAATCGTTGATTTCTCTCCCGGTGCCAGCGTCATCCGGATGGTGCCTAACGAATACTACTGGGGTGGGGAGTCCTACATCTCCGACATCACCATCACATTGCTTTCACCTGACGCCAACGTTCCAGCTTTGATGGCCGCTGGAGAATTTGACCTCATCGAAGTTCCCTCGTCAAGCCAGGTGGCTAGCATACTAGGGATCCAGAATGTGGATGTAACCCTCGCCTCGACAAAGCATTACGGTGGATGGCAGATGGCGCGTTGGGCAGGTGTGCTTGTGAACTGCCTAAAAGCACCATTAGATGACGTTGATTTCAGAAGGGCGATAGCCTACGGACTGGATAGAGATGGAATAGTCGAGTTGACCGCTGGTGGCTACGGAACCGTGGCGAGCTACGGTTTCCTGCCCTCGGACTACACCGAATGGTTAGCCCCAGACCTGCCGACATACGAAAGAGACGTTACCAAGGCAAGAGAACTGATTGAGGGACTCGGCTTCGTCGAGGGTGCCGATGGCTTTTACCAGTATGCGAACGGAACAGCTTTGACGTTGGAGATAATGGCGAGAGGCGGCACCGAGACTCTCATCGCGACAGTTATGGCGCAACAGTTTAAGGACATAGGCCTGAACGTCTTAACTAGGACACTCTCAAGCACAGTCTACGTCAACAACTACAACTATGGATACTATGATCTGGGTGTAATCATGACTAACCACCCGCTTTCGCTGGACTTCGTACTAAACAAATTCTACTATCCTGATGTCACTCCTATCGGAGAGACAACCTTCTACCGAGGATGGGACAGATGGGCTAATGCACGATTTGATGAACTGATGGAACTGAGCCGTGGCTCAATAAGCGAAAGTGACTTGCACGAGTACTACAACGAAGCACAGGAAATTCTCGCTGATAATTTGCCTTTCTTATCGGTCTACTATGCGAATCACATCTGGGCACACAGAGCAGACACCTTCGAAGGATGGGATCTGCTCTTCGAAGACTATACGTGGCCAATGAAGGAGATCGTGCTTGGCATACATCTGCCGGAGGAGCCAGAGGAACCTGAGCCTCCTGCGCCTGTTCCCATTGAACTCTACGCTGCCGTTGGAGTGTCTGCAGTAATAGCCGTTGTCGCAGTGATCTACGCTCTAACAAGACGTTAGCCCAGAGACTAACCAACCTTCCCTTTTTTTTCCTGCTACGAGAAACATACCGTTCATATGAGCATCTCTGATCAGGTTTCCAGAATCGACTTGAGAAGAGTCGAAAGAGGATTTCGGATGAGAGTTTCCTAATCAAAAAGCTTAAGAGTGAACGTGCAATCACATATTACATGATCTCCGCGAGGTACATCATAAGAAGAACGATCAACGCTTTCGTGACTTATGCGGCAGCTTTGGCACTGATCTTCGCGATTCCTCGACTTATTCCTGGCAGTCCTGAGGAACTGATGGCATCTTCCTATAGGCTGCCTGGAGAAGTTGCTGCGGAACTTCGACACAGGTTCGGCTTGGATCAACCGCTGACGACGCAGTTCGTGAAGTACATCTCGAATGTTATCTTGAGATTTCCCCCCGATTTCGGCATTTCATACTCTTATTATCCTGCGCCTGTGTGGCAAGTGGTGACGACCTACTTGCCGTGGACCCTATTTCTCCTAATCCTCTCGTCAGTTGTTACGGCTGCACTGGGTCTTCTTCTTGGAGTGCTGAGTGCTTGGAAACGAGGGTCTGTTGTCGAAACGCTGGTCTCAGGGGTTTCGATGTTCCTTCTTTCCACACCCTACTTCTGGATCGCGATGATCCTTATCATGGTGTTCGGGGTCTATCTTCCGATCTTTCCTGTCGCGGGAGCCTACTCCAGTACTGTAATCTATGACACACCCTTCCGTTTGGATTATATCTGTGATGTCTTGGCTCATGCTGCCCTTCCTGTGATGTCTCTAGTCATAAGCAGCTTTGCCGCGTACACCATAATCATGCGCGACAACATGGTTTCCACATTGGGTGAAGACTACATAACCACAGCAATGGCCAAGGGAGTCAAGACCAGAAGTATCATCTGGCGCCACGCAGCTCGAAACGCTATGTTGCCAGTGGTCACCCTTTTCATTCTGCGCTTGGGCACTATTCTGGGAGGCGCGATCGTAACCGAAGCCGTTTTCTCATATCCAGGAGTCGGCTCTCTCCTCTTCAATGCCATCCTCAACCAAGACTACCCCGTAGTCCAAGGGTTCTTCTACGTGATTACAGGGATGGTAATCATCGCAAACTATGTTGCTGATTTTCTGTACGTTTTCATGGACCCCAGGGTGAAGTATTAGATGAGATTTGTAAAGACTCCCCTCAGAGCCTTGCTGCGAAAAGACGACGCAGCGGTCCGTCAAGATACAGACGAGGATCATTCTCTGGTTGGCGGGATTAGACACCGGTGGATGGAGATAGCCATCGCCGTGATGCATGAAAAGAGAGCTGCCGCGGGTCTCGCAATACTCCTTGCTTTTGTATTGATGGGGACACTCGCCCCTTTCATATCCCCGTATGATCCTTTCAGGCTCCTCGGGAAGCCGTACCTTCAACCGAGTTTGCAGCACCTTCTTGGGACAGATAGTCTCGGGAGAGACGTGTTCAGCCAGATTATCTGGGGAGCTAGGGTTTCGCTTTTCGTTGGAGGAGTAGTAGCCATATCTGTAGCGACGATCGGCGTAACTGTAGGTCTCCTATCCGCCACTTCTCACACTATAGTCGATGAGATTCTCATGCGCCTATGCGACATTTTGATCATAATCCCAAAACTCCCCTTAACCATCTTTGTAGCAGCAATGCTTGGACGCGGCATCTGGAATATAATCGCCGTTTTGGCAGCCTTTGGCTGGCCGCAGATGGCTCGAATGGTCAGGTCTGAAGCATTGTCCATCAAGCAGCGACCCTACGTCGATGCTGCTCGCATGTCGGGAGCAGGACAGCTAAGGATCACCTTCCAGATAATACTGCCAAATCTGTTGCCTCTGGTAATTGCGAACGCCATCCTCGCTGTCATCTCAGGAGTCATATCTGAAGCTTCCCTTAGCTTCCTCGGTCTCGGCGACCCCTCTCAGATGAGTTGGGGAACAGTCATCTATTTCTCTATGATCGGCGGCGCCATATACAACGGCGGTTGGGCTTGGGTCGCAGCACCGGGATTCTGCATCTCGTTGATCGGGCTTGGTACCACCTTTCTAGGTTCGACGATTAATGTGATATCCAATCCTCGGCTGAGGAGGCGTTAGGAGAACAGCAAAACAATGGAGACTCTCCTCGAGGTCAAAGACTTAAGCGTGAGCTACTTCACCCGTCGCGGCGAGATCAAAGCTGTTGACGGCATTAGCTTCAACATCCGCCGCGGCGAGATATTCGGAATCGCTGGTGAGTCAGGCTGCGGCAAAAGCACCATAGCCATGAGCATCCTACGGCTCATCAGACCACCGGGAAGGATCGTAGACGGGGAGATAATCTTTGACGGCACCAACGTTTTACAGATGAGTCAAGAAGAGCTCAGAAACTTCCGATGGAAGAAAGTCTCAATGGTCTTCCAGGGCGCCATGAATTCTTTGAATCCCGTCCACCGAATAGGCTCTCAAATCGCAGAGGCTATACTCATACACGATGATGTATCTAGGCGTGAAGCATTGAATAGGGCCGAGGAGCTTCTCACCTTGGTAGGCATAGAAAGATCCCGGCTGAAGGACTATCCACATCAATTGAGCGGGGGGATGAGGCAAAGAGCTGTCATAGCGATGGCTCTGGCCCTCAATCCCAAACTGTTGATAGCCGACGAGCCGACTACTGCTTTAGATGTTGTCGTGCAAAGACAAGTGTTAGATCTGCTCATGGACATGAAGAGACGATTTGACCTTTCCCTTATCTTCATCAGCCACGACATCTCGACCATGGCAGGCCTTAGCGACAGAATTGCCATCATGTATGCAGGTAGACTAATGGAGCTAGCTGACACCAAAGAGCTTTTCTCCTCTCCTCTGCACGCCTACACAAGAGGGCTGATCAAGTCTTTGACAGGTTTCGTGCACAAAGGTAGGAGATTATGGTCCATACCAGGATCGCCGCCAGATCTCGATGCTGACATCCCAGGTTGCAGCTTCGAACCTCGTTGTCAAGAACGGTCGGATCGCTGCTCTTCGAATAGGCCCGGATTGATGGAAGTCGAGCCTCATCACTACGTCGCTTGCAACAGAGTAACATAGTGACAGCGATGACTCTTTCTCCTCCTAACGCTCTGCACAAACCTTCGATGTTTGAGGCAGAAGGGCTAAAAGTCTACTTTTCGGCTGGCCGCTCGGGTCTGTTTGCTAGAAAATACGTTCACGCGGTGGACGGAGTGTCCTTTCTCATCCGAGAAGGTGAAGTGTTCGGTCTAGTTGGTGAGAGCGGAAGCGGCAAAACAACCATCGGCAGGGTACTATGTCGACTAACATCGCCGACTTCAGGAACCATCTCGTTTGAGGGAAAGGACATTACCAAGCTACGCGGAGAGAGGCTGAAGAGGTATCGCCGCCAGGTACAAATGATATTCCAAGACCCATATGAGTCATTGAATCCCTATTCCACTGTAGTCGATGCTGTGACCTTCCCCATGCGAGTACAAGGCCTAGTCGACAACAGGAATCAAGCAAGGAGAGATTGTGAGGAACTATTAGACCGTGTTGGTCTGCGCCGACACGACGTGATGAGCAAGTATCCTCATGAGCTTAGCGGCGGAGAGAGGCAGAGAGTGTCAATTGCGAGAGCTCTTGCCGTTCGCCCTAGATTCATCGTCGCTGATGAGCCCGTTTCCATGCTAGACATCAGCATCCAAGCGGGCATTCTAAACTTGATGATGGATCTGAAGAAGGAATACGGTCTTACATATATGCTCATCACTCACGACTTGCGGGTCACGCAGTACATGTGTGACAGGATAGCTGTGATGTATCTCGGCAAGATGGTGGAACTCGCGCCCGGTGAAGAACTCATGAAACATCAGTTCCACCCCTACTCGCAGCTTCTGGTCTCCTCCGCCGCGAGCTTCGAACTTGGCGGAGAACGGAAGGAGACGTGGTCTGGAAAAGGCGAGATCCCAAGCGCTATTGATCCCCCATCAGGCTGTCGGTTTCACCCTCGTTGTCCCTTCCGTGTCGAAGAATGTGACCGCGAAGAACCGCAACTGAGGATGATTCGCCCAGACCACTACTTGTCCTGTTTCAACCCGCAGTAGCCTCAGACTGATCTTGATCTACATAAAGCTAGCCAGCTAAGAAGTAACTCAGCAGACTTTCGTCTAGCCGCGTAGATTTTCTGTGAAGGCTGAAAATCCCGCCGAAGGCAGAACTCAAGGGAAAAGGGCCCTTGGAGAGGGTCTTAGCTTTCTACTTCCTTTACCCTAGAGAACACGTCTTTGACTTGCTTCCATTGGTCTTCCATGTCTTCTATGCGTATGCCGAAGACGATTACGCCATCGGCGCCGCCGTTGTAAGCTTCCCGTATGGCCTCCCTAGTCTCCGCCGGATCCTCCTTCACGCACTGTGTGGTGGTCCATGTCTGAGCAGGTTTGCCAGACTGCACGAACCATCTGGTGAGGTTAGCTACCCATCCAGCTCTCATGTCGATCTTTAGATCCGGATCAGATGTGTACTTGTGGTAAAGCATTGGAGCCAGAATATCTAGCTTCGTCGACAAGGCCTTTATGTCTTGTCCGAAACGCTCCTTGATTCGGTAGACCTCTAGTCGGTCAGATGAGGTGCTCCACCAAGGCGCAATGTATGCCTGTAGTGTTGCGCCTGGTCGGTTTGACTTCAGGATTTCGGTGTTCTTCTCCACAAAGGATGTTATTTTGCCGGCTCGCCAGTCCACCCACTTGCTCCACTCTTCAGTACCGATTTCGATCTCCAAGGGATCAACTCCAGCATCCTCCTTGAAATGTTCTCGACAGTAGTCACAGTAGCAGGTGTACTTGTCTGGCGCTTTGTAGGCAAACCGTACGTAGTCTAGATCGATGCCGTCAACCTCGTATTTGCTGCTTATTTCCTCAACGATCGAGTGTATGTAGTTTCTATGCTCTGGCCTCACAGGGCACATAGTGGGATATCCCCTTTCGAAGCCTTTGCCGGGTAATGCTGGCAGCCCATCCTTCATGACTGCCGCTCTCTCAGGGTGTTCCTCAGCCTGCCATGGATCGACAAAGGTAGCGACGTGGGCTCGAACTTCTATTCCCACTGCATGCAACTTTTCCACCCCTTCCCTCAGTAGGTCGGGTTTGCCAGTCCATCCGCGAGGCGCAACCTTCGAATCGTAGAACACCACCCCTCCGCGGCCGCCGCTCTTGATCTGCAGAGAGACAGTGTTCACATGATGATCGTTGAGCATCTTTCCGATCTTAACGAAGTCCATGTACCTCCAAGTGAAGAGGAAAATTCCTCTTGTCTGCATCATATGATCCCCCATTTTGCCGTATAGGCACAGGACTGTTCTATAAAGTTTTTGTCTAGAACAGCAAACCGGATTTCTCGTTGTCTCCTTCATTGAAGGATAATCTCGGATTGAGAGCACTGCCGTAGGAGTAGGTCACAATGGTTGCATAGCGACAAATGAGGCGAAATGCTTAAGAGCTCTATCGGAGGAATCACTGCCTATGATCGACCTCCAGCCTCACCAGAAAGAAACCCTATTCTCTCGTCGGCTCTGCGGATTTACCGAAATCATCCATGGGGTCTCAACCCGGAAACTCGGTAACATGCATCACAAATTCGGCGACGCGGCGACATCAGAAAGGAACCGGAGAGCATTTCTTGAGAAGTTGGGCTTGAGTACAGCCGGCATAGTGATTCCTGAGATCGTTCACGGCACACAAGTTGCTGTTGTTGGAAAGGACCAACTAGGGAAGATCATGAAAGGGGTGGACGGCCTTGTGACAAACACCCCGGGAGTTTTCATATCGACTTTTGGAGCTGACTGCGTCCCTATTCTCGCCTATGATCCCACGAAGCGGGTCGTCGGGTCGGCTCATGCCGGATGGATGGGCACTCTTGGCTTGATCAGCCAGAAGCTTATTTTGACGATGAAGGAAAGATTTGGAACCAAGCCTAGGGACGTCCTAATCTATCTTGGGCCAAGCATAGGTCCGTGTCACTATGATCAAGCAAGTGACATGGAAGATGGCCCTAGGGGCGAGAAATTTGTATTGTTCCTGAGGACGTTCCCTGATTCTGTGAGTTTCAATGGTGAGGTTGCATACATAGATCTTTGGAGTGCTCATAAGAAGCAGCTCGTCGATGTGGGCGTGAGGGAAGAGAATATTGAGGTCTCTGGATTCTGCACGGTATGCCACAACGATGCTTTCTATTCGAACCATGTAGAAGGAAGGAACCTTGGCGGGGCTATCATGGCCCTAATAGGACTAAGGACAGACAATGGTAGGATTGCACAAAGTTCTTAAGAGCGGATGTTTACATGCCGGATACGGTGTCTGAAAGATGGGTGTATACGAGAGACTAGGGGTCAAGCGTGTGATAAATGCTGCTGGAACCATGACAGCTCTGGGAGGATCACGTCCATCACCTGAAGTACTGAAGGCGATGGCTGAGGCCGCGGAGTCCTTTGTTGTTATGACGGAACTCCACGAAGCGGCAGGCAAGATCATAGCAGACATCACCGGAGCTGAAGCAGGACTCGTTACATCAGGTGCCGCAGCGGGACTTGTTCTCATGGCGGCTGCATGCATCACAGGAAAAGACGAGGAGAAGATGCTTCTTCTGCCTCACACGGAGGGAATGAGCAATGAGATTATCGTGCCTAAGGTTCAGGAGAACATCCATTTCCAAGACTTCTCTGCCGCAGGCGCAGTGCTAGTCAAGGTCGGAACACACGACGGCTACGCCTTCACTGAGATCGAGGACGCTATCACCGAGAAGACCGTTGGCTTGGCGTTCTTCTTTTTCACCGGCAGAAGATACTGCGACTACGATGACCTAGCTGAGGTTATCAAAATAGGAAAGAAGCATGGAATCCCTGTCATAGTTGATGCTGCTGCAGAGTTGCCACCTATTGGAAACCTCACAAAGCTGATCGCCATGGGGGCAGATCTAGTGGCTTTCAGCGGAGGGAAGGCCATTCAGGGACCGAATGACACAGGGTTCATATGTGGCCGGAAGGATCTCGTAGAAGCCGCCGCGATGCAGGTGTGTCCTCACAGAGGCATCGGTAGGGGGTTGAAGGTCTCCAAGGAGGCGATCATTGGCTTCATAACAGCCCTGCAGAGCTACGTAGCTGAAGGCCACAAAACAGAGAGGGAGCGCTGGGAGTCCAAGGTCGGATTCTTCTTGAAGGAGCTTGCGGACATCCCTCACGTGAAGGTGGAACGGGTTTTCCCAGACCCCAGCAAGGAGTATTACGCTCAATGTTGGCCTCGGGCACGTGTAACATGGGATGAGGAAGTCCTGGGTTTCACCGTCGCTGAAGCTAGGGAGAAGCTGAAGCAAGGGGACCCTCGCGTAATAGTCGGTGGCGGCGCTGACGCGATAGTAGTAAACCCTCACCTTCTGCGCGATGGTGAAGAGAAGCTCATAGCCGATAGGTTAAAGCAAATACTCGGCTGATATCCCGCGCCAGGTGCTAAAGCAATGAAAGAAAGCTGTTCTACTGTGTCGGTTTTCTACGATAAAGACGCCAAGGGTCTAGGTTACCGATCAGTGTCCTTCTTCGATGCTGAACTCGCGAGCATGAGCGAAGAAGTGAAGACTGTTCTATTGAAGCCGAATCTGTGTATTGGCATTCGGGCGGAGAGCGGGGTGGTGGTTCATCCGGATTTTGTGGAGGGCGCGGTCAATCGGCTTCGAGAGCACTTTCCG
>CAZBDB010000034.1:0-9491 GCA_964490655.1 uncultured Candidatus Bathyarchaeia archaeon
GGAGTTAAATCCAGGTTCTCGAACAATTCTTTGGGAGAACCGGTCTCCTTCATTCCATGGATATTAAGGGATCGGCTCTCCCAAATAAAATCATGAATTATTTAATCGGCCTGCACGCGATTATAACCTTTTGTCCATTTAATAGATCAACACTATCAATTATTTCAAACCTTGTTCTAGAGAGTAATTCGTAAAATTCATGATAAGTACGCTCAACTCCTCTTGTAATAACCGCTAGATCTAAGTTCACTAGAGACACTTCTTTTAAAGTATTCGGGGTCCTCTCAATAATGAATAAATGACCATCCCTAGAAAGGAGGCCTCGTATTCCTCTGAGGATCTCTAAACAATCCTTGTCTCCCCAATCATGTAACACTCTGGACAGTACTGCTGCATCATAATCACCTTCAGGTAAGTGGAAGAAGTCACCTTTCAGAAACTTGAGTCTAGTATAGTGCTTACTCCTTTTTAGCACCTTTTCGGCTTCCTCTATTACACTGGGTTTGTCGAGAAGGTATGCCTTCATCTCAGGATTTAACTCAAGGATCATCTCGCATAGTATACCAGTTCCTCCGCCGATATCTATCAAGTGTCTTGGCTTGTATCTGTTAATAATTTCAGGAACTTTCACGTAATCGATTCTGGCGTATTCTCGCATTGATTCGTGATAAAGTTGTCGAGCCTCATCACGATTTTCAAGCCATTCGAAGAAAGGTTTCCCGTATAGAGCCTCGAAATAGGATTCCCCGGTTCTGAGTGTGTGGTCTAGATTCCTCCATGCATCCAGATGCTCACGCCACCACATATGCGCCGATGAAACTAGAGTTTCAGAACTTGACTTTGTAAGTAATTTTCCATCCTCTGTCAGTTCCCAACTATCACCATGAGCCTTCACTAACTTCATTCTTTCAAGACAGTGGAGAACTGAAAGTATAAGGTGTGGTACACAGCCCGTCGTCTCAGTCAACGTTTCGAACGTAGCATTACCTTGGTCTAATGCTTCAAACAGACTCACCTTGACTGCAGCATGAATAACTGCTCCTCTCCAGTAGGAGGTTAATAGGGCGGATACTCTGGCGGCGTCTGGGTTATTCATCTCGTCTCAGCCACTTTCGAACAATTTCGAGAGTCTCATTATCCACTCCGAACCTAGTTAAGATGCCTTCGATACCTCCATGTGAGTTTACTGCTTCAATGAACCTCTCGAACTCCATGGCTTTGAGTCCCATTTTGGATGATAGAAAATCCTTTTTCACATATTGTAATGGAACTCCTGCCACTAACATGACGAGGGTGATCACAATTCCTGTCCTGTCTCTACCCGCGTGGCAGTGAATCGCCGTCGGTATGCCATCTGATAATAGTGTGAATACTCGCTGTATCTCCGAGTCGTTGTCGACTAGTAGAACATGATTGGGCCAGTTTCCGTGAAAGATCTTTCTATCTTTCTCAGGACGTATGGTCATCGGTACAGTAACTATTTCTGTTTCTGTGTTTCTGTAGGGGTGGCGGTCGATCTCCCAGGGGAGACGGAGGTCGATTATTCTCTGGATCCCATTCACTTTGATTGCTTTTCGTAATGCGTCGGTATCTTCGAATCTGGAAAGTGCAGAGGATCTGTACAGCCTCCCCTCATTTAATATGTCAGGACAGGTCCAGGCAATATCCCTGAAATTCCATAGCAGGTCTCTATCTAGTACTTCCCTCATGAAAGAGTCGACCTCTTTTGGTGTACGCGTGATCCCTGAATGGGTCCAGTATAATCTGCTGTGGGTTTCTCTGAACTCGGTGGCTAGCTGTTCAAGTGTCTTCCTCAAGTCGTAGAGTCTAAGGGTTCCTTCTAGCCTTTCTATTCGTGTATTTTGGTACGAGGGGAGCCTGTTCATGATCCTTTTTGGGCAGTATAGGAAGGATGTGTCATCCATCTGGAGCTGAAGCAAACGAATATACCTTGTCAAGGATAGGTTGTAATGGAAATAGGATTGGAAAACATCCTCCCGTCGTGCAGTTGATGAAGCCGCCTCAAAGGAGATCAGGAACTTCTCGACTTCGGAGTTAATAAGCGAGACAATGTTTTCACCAAGTGACTCATCAGTCCATTTTTGTAGAATCATGCTCAATATGCCGGTTTTATCGAGGATCACTGAATCAGTCGACTTTGTGATTCTTGATCCTAAGTATAGTGCTTTCACTTCATCCGGTCTTTGAGCAACGATGAGATCCAGTTTCAGTAGGTTATCACCTAGAAGGTACACTCTTTTAGTTGGGCCTTCAGTGAGGATGAAGTGGATCTCACGTCCTATCTTTTCCTCCATGCCTGAGAAAAGCAATTTAGGGTCCTCGTCTGAAAGCATCACAAGGTCTAGGTCTGAGTAGGGCTCTAGATCGTTTCTCGCGTATGAGCCGATAGCGAATAACGCTTTCACATGACTATTATGATAAGAATATTCATTGAGAGTGGACACTATTTCGTTGTGATTCAATATTCTCCCTCTGATAGGAGCTTAAGGACACTGTCAACAGTTGTGTTCCTTGGGTCAACGATCCTAATTGCCTTAAGACTGGGGGAAATACTCCAAACGTTACGCCATGCCGTATCTATCTCCCCCGCAATATGCTTGATCAGCGTGGTTAGGTCCCCCATTGTGTAAGGGTATGGGGCGTTAAACCTCCTCTTTATTGAAGTAGCGATACATTCCTCGACCGGAACATCAAACCAGAAGATACAGGTTTGTAGGCCTGAATTTTCAAGGGCTTTAGCTACATTATAGACGTGGGGCCCTCCACCTGAAAACTCTAAGATAGTGCTTCGAGGCTTCTCACAAGCAGAGATGAATCTATGCCAAGCACGATACTCTCCTGCCATAGTGGCGTCCGACATCATCCGTCTACAGTCATCTATCCTAACGTACTCCACGTCTAGCCGCTTCGCAAGTTCCCTACCCATTGTTGTTTTACCTGAACTTAGGTTCCCAATGAGCAAAACCTTCTTGCCATCAATTTGAATTTCGGGCTTAGCAGTTATGACCTCTAACACCTGTCCTGACGGATCTATTCTAACTAATCTGTTTCCATGCTCTAAACAAAGGGCAAGACCATTGTAAAATGGTTCTACACTGCTGTATCTTTGATTGTAGAGTGGTTCTCCCGACTTATCTATATGAAACCAACCATACTCGTCTTTAGCTGATGCGTATCCTTTGTGAAAAACACCGAGATCCAAGTAAACTCGGTCGTTAAGAGGTTCTCCACAGCGGTCTATGTGAAGGCACCCGTCACCACCACGGACAATTGCGTAACCTTCCCTATAGTCTCCTGCGTACAAATATCGTTCTTTGTAAACGTCATGGCCATACAAGTCTATATGGTGGTAGCCGCCTTCATGGTTTCTTACAGTGCATAAACCTTGCTGATAGTTACCACACCATGAGTAACTCCTATCATACAATCTACTCCCATCTGGCTTGATGTGAAACCATTTTCCGCCCTGCTTTACAGCCGCTCGGTCGTCATAAAACCCGAAGGCTAGATCAAACTCGTGAGTATACGCCGGGTCTCCGTTGGACCTGATGTGAAACCATTTCCCATCAAGCCTCACAGGGGCAAGACCAGGGTGGTGGAATGATAGAACCTCTTCAAATCGACGATTGTATAGAGGTCCCTCTTCAGTTATGTGGTGAGTTCCGTCATCTGACGGCCTGGAGTTCTCCCATTTACTCAATACATCTCCTCCGGTGGTTTCCTCATGTTGCATTTCTGGCAAACAGGATTCGATATATAGTTTCTAGCCAATCTGGAATATTTTTCATTGTTCCAGATGGTGGTGAAGCCTCCTGGCTCAGTTACATAGCCGAAAAAGCCCAGGTCCTGCCTCTCTGCATCCGGGGCGCAGCATGGGTCGAAGCGACCTTCAGCGTTGATCCATGCCTCTTTCCCGAGGAATGGACATTCCCATGATTTAGGTAAACTAATGGAGTCGAATTCTGGTAAAGGTGTGAAATTAACAAGTTTCACCATTCTCCCATCTGTCTTTTGGTTCTTGTGAGCTACTCTTTGACATTCCTCAACTACTTTATTCCACCTGAGCCTCGAACGTGTGCTTCTCCTCATATCCTCACTGGCCATCTCCTCACTATGGACCCATAGGTGGTGTCCTTTGACACGGTCAACGCCTAGGTCTAAAGCGAGTCGGATAAGGCCTGGTAGCTCGGAGGTGTTTCTCTCCATAAAGGTACATTGGAGAGTTACACTACACCTGTTCAAATCAGATGATGCAACCTCGTCCCTCACCGATATAAAGGCTCTAAGATCCTCAAGGCGACACTCGAACCTAGATCCTGGCATTATTGCCTCTTGTGTCTCAGCCGTGGCGCCGTTCCATGAGATCTTAACATCTGATGTGACTGGGCAGAGGATCTCAGCCCACCTTTTAGGACTAAACCGTGGCCAAGTTCCATTGGTTGTCACATTTAATGAAATCCTCTTTTGACTGCAAAGATCCACGAGGGATTCAAACTTATCGTAGAGGAGGGGCTCCCCCATTGTAGAAGGAATAATCTCCCTTAATCCTCGCGGTACGGTCTCGGAGACGACTTGTTCAACGATGTTAAAGTTCATTCTTCGGGGCTTGTCGCTCATTTTCGGAGCGTATATGCTAAACCTCTCGCACATTATGCAGCTTAAGTTGCAGTCATCGGGGTTAGTGTCGAAGGTTATCCTCCAGGGTCCCTTCGGTACCATTTTCAGCGTACCTCCATGAGGGATTTGAAAATGGTCTCGAGTCTAATGGCGTGTTCTTCTATGCTATGAACTTCACCATTTTCTGATTGCAGGTACCCACGTCCTGATAACAGGTCCAACTGCTCCGGCGAATCTATTGCATTTTGAAGACGTTTTGCGAGGTCGTCTTCAGATCGATGATGGAAGTTCCAACCATTGACGCCATCTCTGATCAACTCCGCCATACCGCCCTTGTCTGAAGTTATCACAGGTACCTTAGCTTGCAGGGCTTCCTGTATCACTAGTGGAGAGTTCTCCTCCCAGATTGAAGGGACGACTATCGCGTCAGCACGGTTGAACACTGCCTCAACAATATCTTCGTTCCGATATTCAGGAAGCCACTCAATCAGCTTTCCGCGGTCACTTGGGATATCTTCAGCGATCCTCTTCAAAGCAGGGGTGTCCTGCTGCGACGGTCGGCCCCATAACCTGAGCCTGGCCTTTCCCTGAGTAGCCCCAAACGCCTTGATTAGAAGGTCTATGCCTTTAGCTGGCGCAATCCTGCCAATGTAACCAAATATGAACTCACTCTCTCTTACGCGATTTCTACTTTTGAGTCTGCTATGATCGAAACCATATGGCTCATAGATGATCTTGTCCTCTGGTATTACTAACTCCTCAGTGATTCTTTTCTTGAGGTAGAGGGATGGAGAGATGAAGAGGCTGATCTTATCACATATTCCTCTGATTTCTTTCATTCTCAGCTCAACCCACCTCGTCCAGTAAGCCTTGTCCTCCTCGAGATTAACGCCACCCCACATTCGTGACATGCAATGAATTGCGCACCTCTCGTTTTCTTGGCTCGGGCACTCAGGGTAAACGTTCTCCTCGCCAAGGGCCATCTGTAGGAACTGGCCCCTGGGGCAGGCGAGCCAGTAGTCGTGAAGCGTATAAACTATTGGTACGCCCTCATCCGAAGCTACATCAATTATCCCCGTCGATAGGTGGTTGAGGTGGTTGATGTGCAGAATATCAGGCTGAAAAATATTAAGCACGCCACGAAACGCTTCATCCATACCGTTGTGCCTGTATCTGTCTCTAGATCGTGCGTGATTGGCAAGATAGACACATATTGAGGGATTCAGGATATCGGTCTCGATTGTGATATCAAAATCAGGTCGATACGGGTCCTCTTCGCGTGTGAATACAGCTACTTCATGCCCTAGTTGAGAGAAGGCGCGTGATATAGTCTGAGCGTATATCTCGGAGCCCGCATAGTACCGGGGCGGGTACCCATGAATTACTTCAAGGATCCTCAAATCGGTCCACACCCTGCTGAGAAAAACATCTTGTATTCGGAGCAGAGCCGAGTGAGTCCTTCTTTAAGATCAGTTTTGCAACTGTAGCCAAGAACTGCTGCAAGTTTATGGACATCACCTACGTAACGACTGACATCATAGCTTCTCTTCTCGCCACGAAAAGTGATTGTTTTTTTTCCAGTCACCTCACCAACCAGGATAACCAGCTCCTTTAAGCTAGTACTGCACCCAGGAGAGACATTCAATGTTTCAATTCCCGTTATCTTACCTTCACTGAGAGCCTCCATCCCCATGATTGTAGCCTCTGCAGCGTCAGAGACATAAGTGAAGTCAAAAACATGTTCGGGGCAGTCAACCCTCAATGCTTCTCCTCTGAGTGCACCCTGGATGAATGCAGGTATGACTCTTGTCGGGTGATCATAAACCGACCCATAGACACTGGAATACCTGAAGATTATTGCCGCTGCATTATGACGCATACATGCCTTTGTTACAAGCTTCTCAGCTTCGACCTTCGAATCCCCATAGATGTTGATGGGTTTGAGTGGGTGTGTTTCAGCCACTGGTATACTCTTAGGCTCGCCATAAACTTCCCTGCTGCTTCCGTACACGAACCACGGAGGGTCTTGAAGTTCAGAAAGCGCTGTAAGGATACGCTTTGTTCCCTCGACGTTGACTGTATGGCACAGGGCTGGGTCACGCTGTGCGTCGATCACCCTGGATACGGCGGCTAGGTGAATTATTCCATCAATGTTCTTCACAGCCTTTCTGAGTTCTTCCAAGTTTGTTACATCGTGAAACCTTGGACTGAAGTCCTTAATCGGGGAGGACCTAACATCCATGGTGACGGGATCGTGGCCTTTAGCGGCGAGAAACTGGCATACGGCTGATCCTATGAGACCGCTGCTTCCAGTGACAAGTACTTTCAAAGAGCCTCCTCCAATCTCTTATTACATTGATTTGGTCCGAGACCTATGGCGTGATACTTGACCGATTTAAGAACTGTTTTGAGAACTCTTCTTCCATCTATCACCAGTGGTGTCCTCATCCGCAGAAACAGCTTCGAATCAATATTACTGAACTCTTCCCATTCAGTAACAATAATGCAACAGTCTGAGCCCTCTAAGCAATCCTCAACGCTCCCACTATACTCTATGTGGCTACCATAGAGGCTCTTAACCCTATGAATCGCTTTAGGGTCACATACTCTGATCTTAGCTCCTTTAGACAGTAAGTAATCGATGATCAAGAGGGATGGCGCCTCACGTATATCATCAGTGCCTGGTTTGAATGCTAGGCCAAATAATGAAATGACCTGGTCCTGTAAACTTCCTAGACATGCCTCGGCGAGTTTCACAGCACGTATAGGTTGTTGATTGTTTACTTGGTCAACAACTTCAAGCAGCTTCAGCTCGTATCCAATCATCCTCCCGAACCTAGATAGTGATTTGACGTCTTTTGGAAGGCAGCTTCCACCATATCCTAAGCCAGCCCTCAAGTAGTATGGAGATATACGTGGATCTAGTCCAATAGCCTTGGAGACTATCTCCATATCTGCTCCCGGTATCTTCTCACACATGTTGGCTATGCTGTTCACGAAACTGACTTTAGTGGCAAGAAAGGCGTTCTGAGCATACTTGATCAACTCGGCGTTAATGTAGTTGGTCTTGATAATTGGCACTCTATCTTCGTAAATGCCTTTGTAGAACTTCTCGAGTCTTCCTGCAGAAGCGGGATTGGAGGCGCCTATGACAATCTTATTGGGATTTTGCATATCTTTGAAGGCTTCTCCTTCTCTCATGAACTCTGGGTTCACGAGCACCGTGAAGCCTTCACCGTGACTCTTACCACTGATGATCTCAAGTCGAGGGATCACTATTTTCTCTGTTGTGCCAGGGAGCATGGTGCTCTTCATGACCACTAAGTGACTCTCTGTTTTCTCTTGAATGGCCTCTCCAATCTCCTGCAATACGGAGGATAGGCTGCTGAGATCCTGTGAATGATCAGGTTTAGTAGGGGTCCCCACTGCAATGAAGGAAATTTCCGAGTTGGCGACAGCGTACCCTGCGTCGCCTACAAAATACATCTTTCCACTGTTCGCTTTGAGGGTCTCGTTAAGGCCAGGTTCGTAGAAGATTGGCTTGCCTCTCCGCAACTGATCTAGCTTCCGGTGGTCATTCTCAACACCTATGACTTGGGAGTAATGAGCGAAGAATAGGGCGGTTACTAATCCGACGTGTCCCATCCCGAACACTGATATGGCCATTGCTTTTCCTTCTATCAAGATAGGTCTAGGTTTATAAACAGTTAAAACTCCGGTATCGCAGTTAAAGAGTATGGGTTCAACGGTCACGAAAGCACTTGTCTTGGCAGCTGGCAGAGGGTCACGCCTCCATCCAATAACTAGATCAATTCCTAAGGAGATGATCAGGATCCATGACAAACCAGTCATCCAGCATCTAATAGAGGCGCTATGCTTGGCAGGTATAAATGAGGTTCAAGTGGTTCTTGGCGTTCATAAAGAATCTATTATGAACCATCTTGGATCCGGTGACTGGCTAGGAATCGATGTTTCATATAGGATTCAAGAGGAGCCACGTGGCACGGCAGATGCAGTTTGGAGGTGTAAGAGATTCATAAGAGATGATCCCTTCCTCGTCGCCTATGGCGACACGTATCTCACTAACCCGTCAACTGCCAAAGAGTTACTGAGTCTATTCAACACTGAAACCCCAGACGCTATGGTTGCACTCCATTGGAGAAAAGATGTGAAGGATTTCGGCGTAGCAAGTTTAGGAGAGAAAGGCGAAATCCTTGAGATAGTTGAGAAGCCTTCTGTAGATGAGGTTAACCATTTTCTCATCCATGACGGATACATGTCTATTGCCGGTCTCCTCGCTCTTCAATCATCAATTTTCAGTTTCATCGAGAAAACTCAACCCGGGGTTAACGGAGAAGTCTGGCTAACAGACTCCATCAGGGTGGCCCTTAAAGAAGGACTAAAAGGCAGGGGGTACATTTGCAAGAGTCCAGTAATTGATATTGGTACTTTCGAGGCCATCATAGAAGCAGAAAGAGTCAAATGACAAGAAAGGCGCTCGACGAGCGCGCATGGATGTGTCAATCCAAGAAATTTAGCAATATCCGTGCGCGCGCAGACAAACCTCCCCACGCCACCCCCCACGTATCGCACAAACCTCCTCAGGCAGAACAGTATCAAAACAGTATCAGAACAGTATCAAACAACATAAAAAGTCAATAAAAAAACCAAGCCAAACACGAAAAACAACGAGAAAACCAAACGGAACACGGGCGACTTAGGACATAGAGGGGGGTAGATCCACAATATACGACGGCGCGCGCAATTATTAATATCTCTATATGAATTTGTCATTTTTACGCGAAATGGGTTTGAAAGAGAAGATAGAGGAAGTGGCTGAGGGGCTAGAGGGA
>CAZBDB010000035.1:0-6512 GCA_964490655.1 uncultured Candidatus Bathyarchaeia archaeon
GTCAATGGCAATATCGAAGTTGAACTGGACCTCATGTGAAGGCAAAGTTTAAAAGGTTATGTCCGCAATTTTAGTCCTCGCGGGGATTAACCGATGCCGTTCAAGGAAGGCGACTTCGTTCTCGTGGATTATGTGGGCAGAGTCGTCGAGACGGGCGAGGTCTTCGAGACCACGCTCGAGGAGGTTGCGAAGGAAGAGGGCACGTACGGCGAAGGAAGTCTATATGAACCTAGGCTGGTAGTTATCGGTCAGGGCTGGGTACTGAAGGCTCTAGACGAGAGCCTATTGAGCCTCAAACTTGAGGAAACCGCGAATGTTGAGATACCGCCTGAGAAGGCTTTCGGAGATCGTGACCCCGACAAAGTCAGACTATACCCGATAAGACGTCTAACCGCGCAAGGCATAACACCTAGGATCGGCATGCGTGTGCAAATGAACGGACGGTTAGCAACGATCAGAACAATGGGGTCTGGGCGAGCGCGACTGGACTTCAACCCGCCATTAGCCGGGAAGACCCTATCATACGAAGTCACCGTCAGAAAGAAACTCAGGACTTCGAAGGAGAAGATTCAAGCTCTGATCCACAGGAGGATGCCGCTCGTCGAGATCGAAAGATTCGCCATGAAGAAAAGGAAAAATACCCTCACGATAGACATCCCAGAAGAAGCCTATTACATAGAAGGGCTACAGTTGTCGAAGAGGGGAATCTTCATGGACGTACAAAGGTTATTCCCAGAGATAAAAACCGTGAGCTTCATCGAAACTTTCAAGAGGCCGGAACCCGCCGCAGAAGAACCTTCACCAAAGGAAGGCTCTGAAGACAGCGAAGGCGACCAATAACTGCAGCTACTTCACAACGATCTCCTCTAATGAGGCCTTTCGGGAAGCAGAGTTGAGAGTTCTCACAATCTTCCACACGACAATCTAAGGGTTGGAAAAGGACCGTAGCTCCCTCTATTGCCTGCTTAGAATGAACAGTTCCTTCGACCTCAGACTCAACGACCTCGACAACCCTCATGTTTTCCTCTGAGAGTCTGCAGTACAGCGTCTTATCGCGGATTCCGACAACCCTGAATATGCGCCCGGGCTCCAAGTTGAGCGAGCAGACATGAACATACTCGCATCCCTCGCATTTGTCGGTAGACCCTCTGTGGAGGAACTTGAACCCCTCCTTAGCTTGATTGGTGCCTACGAGTGTGATGATGACCTTCCGGGATGACATATCTGAGCCTTCTAGCCTATCACACCGGTTGTCCTAGCCACTCTCTCCGAGGATTTATGGGTCAGCAGTTTCTCATCCAGAATTGTGTACCGTTCAGGCCGGATATCACGTGCCTTAACCAGAGCCCTCACAATATGCTCAGGCTCAACCCCGATCTCGCTGGCTTTAGTTGGAGCCCCAACCCCTTGGAGGACGTTCCTTATCCTCCTCCAATCCATACTATGAAGGTAAGCCATCATTATAGCGCCCAGACCGCACTGTTCTCCGTGCATCGCAGGCTTCTCCGCGATCATGGTCAACGCATGGCTGAAAAGGTGCGCCGACCCGCTGCATGGCCTGCTCGTCCCCGCCACACCCATAGCCACGCCGCAGCTGACGAGCGCTTCAAGAACTATTCGAAGACCCTCCTCCGAACCAAGTCTGATAATGTCTGCGTTCTCGGCAACATGTCTTGCGCCCATCAAAGCGAGGCTAGAAGAATACTGACCATAGTATTCATTTCTCCGCTCGTGTGCGAGCTTCCAATCTCGGGTCGATATGAACTTGGATACCACGTCTCCACATCCGCTTGCGAGGAATCGATGAGGCGCTTGGATTATTAGGCTTGTGTCAGCTATCACGGCCATGGGAGACTGACCCATAACAGAATGTGGCCGATCTAACCCTCTGAGAGAGACAAAAGGACTCGCCATCCCATCGTGAGACGCCGTAGTTGGGATACTGATGAAGGGAACACCTTGGCGTGCAGAGCTCAGCTTACCCAAGTCGATCTTTGTCCCTCCGCCAACTCCTAACACGGCATTGGGCTTGCACTTAGCGATCTCTTTCTCAATGATCCGGATGTCGTCTAACGTGGGAGCTTGCGAACTTACAACAAGGTAGTTAACCTCTAGACCTTGATCTCCCAAGAGATCGATAGTTCTCCGCCCGGCTATGTTGAAGGTTCTTTCTCCAGTGACCATGAAGAGAGACTTCGAGTAGCCCAGTCTTCTACATAGATCCCCGATCTGCTCTAAAGTCCCGTTCCCAACGATGACCTCTCTAGGGAACTCCATCCTGTGAGGCTTGGTGGACAAGAGAAATCACGACTTATGGATAATCATACTGCTGGCAAACGGATTTAAGACTTCTGGGTTACATCTTTGAGGAAGATGATAGTAAGAAAATTCCGAACGATTTAAATGTGACCTCTACCATGTATGTTTCACTCCCTTGTCAGAAGACAAGTAATGTCAATAATGACCGTTCTGAGGAGCAAAAATTGTACGACAAGGTTGAAGACCTTACGTTTAAGGGAACAACGACAATCGGAGTCGCAGCAAGAGACGGGGTCATCCTGGCCTCCGATACACGCGTAACGATGGGGTCCATGGTTGCCCACAAGAGAGGGAAGAAAGTCTACAGGATAGACGATCGTCTAGCTATGACAATATCAGGAAACGTTGCAGACGCCCAAAGAACTGTTGAGATACTGAAGGCAAATGCAAGAATATACCGACTTGAAAACAAGCGCCCCATGCCGGTGAAGACTGCAGCCAGATTTGTCGCCAACCTGTTCTTTTCCGCCCGTCTAACACCGTATATTGCTCAGATCTTGGTTGGAGGGGTTGATGATTCAGGACCCCACATCTATGCTCTAGACCCTTTCGGAAGCTTGACCGAAGAAAAATGTGTTGCAACGGGTTCCGGCTCACCAATAGCTTACGGTGTCCTCGAAGACAAGTACAAAGAGGATTTGCCGATAAGTGAGGCCCTGCTGATTGTTGTAAACTCAGTTGCCTCCGCTATGAAGAGAAACGTGGCGACCGGGGACAGCTTCGATGTGGCTGTAATAGATGAGAAGGGATACCGGGAACTAACTGAAGAGGAAAAGAAGGCTTTCTAGACAGCTAGATTTCATGCTCACTGGTAATCTAGAAGGTGAATTATAGAGGTGGCTTCCATCGATAAAGTGAGGATACGAGACACCATATTGAAGTATATTCCCAAAGAGGCTGAAATCACACGCATCGAATTTGAGGGGCCATCGCTAGCAATTTACACTAAGAAGCCGGAGATCTTGATCGAACAAAGCCATATTGTAGCTGAAGTAGTCAACATGATCCGGAAGAGGATAGTTGTCCGATCGGATCCCTCCGCTAGATTGCCGGAGAAGGACACTGAGAGGGCCATAAACGAGATAGTGCCCAAAGACGCAGAGATCACCAACACAAACTTCGACCCGAGTCTCGGGGAGGTCATAATAGAAGCAAAGAAGCCGGGGTTAGTGATCGGAAAGAACGGCGTTATTCTGCAGGAGATAATACACAAGACACGGTGGAGGCCAAGAATATTGCGGAGTCCTCCGATACCGTCAAAGATAATGGCGCATGTCCGACACTTTCTCCACAGCGAAAGCAAAGAAAGGGAGAGAATCCTTAGAACGGTCGGCGAGAGAATCTTCCGCCCATTGATCTATGGAGTTGGAGACGTCAGGGTCACAATGCTCGGCGGCGCGCAGCAGGTCGGCCGCTCCGCAATCCTTCTACAGACAAGAGAGAGCCAGATCTTGCTGGACTGCGGAATAAACCCAGGTTCACGAAGCACATTTGAGGCCTTTCCGCGTTTGGACGTGCCTCAGTTCAATCTGGACAACTTGGACGCAGTAATCATAAGCCACGCACACTTAGACCACTGCGGATTTCTCCCGTTTCTATACAAGTATGGATATGATGGGCCTACATACTGCTCGGTTCCCACCCAAAGCCTCATGACCTTACTTCAACTAGACTACCTTGACGTCCTAGCTAAGCAGGGAATAATGGCTCCATACGATCAGAAAGACATAAGGGAGACAGTCCTCCACACTATTCCCCTACGATACGGCGTCGTCACCGATATAGCACCCGACGTACGTCTAACTCTCCACAACGCTGGTCACATCCTCGGCTCATCGGTTGTTCATCTGCACATAGGAGAGGGGCTGCACAACATAGTGTACACGAGCGACTACAAGTTCGGAAGGACCATGCTTCTGGAGGCCGCTACAACCGAGTTCCCAAGGGTGGAGACAATCATAACCGAGAGCACGTATGGCGCGCCTACGGACACAATGCCCTCGAGACAAGAGGCCGAAGAGAAACTTGTACAAACGATAAATAAGACCTTCGAGAGGGGCGGAAAGGTCATGATCCCAGTGCCGGCTGTGGGAAGAGCTCAAGAGATCATACTCGTAATTAATATGTACATGAAGCTTGGCATGCTAAAGGAGGCCCCCGTCTTCATAGAAGGGATGATCTCCGACGCCACAGCCATCCATACTGCCTACCCAGAGTATCTCTCGAGAGAAGTTCGAAACAGCATACTACACAAAGGGGTCAATCCATTCCAGTCAGACTACTTCACCCTCGTCGAGCACCCTAGCGCTAGGGAGAACATAATCAGCGGCGACGAGTGCATCATAATCGCCACATCAGGCATGCTTGAGGGCGGACCCATGATTGACTACTTCAAACGACTTGCGCACGATGAACATAACACAATGATATTCGTGAGCTACCAGATCGAGGGAACCTTAGGACGCCGAATTCAGAAAGGTCTAACTGAGGTCTCGATGATGAACAGTAACAGGAAGATCGAGGTAACCGAAGTTAACCTAGAAGTCGAGACAGTCGAAGGTTTCTCCGGACACTCAGACAGAAGACAGATATCTAGCTACATCCGAAGGGTCTCGCCGAGGCTCGAAAACATAATCGTGTGCCATGGGGAGAGAGCGAAATGCCTAAACGTGGCGCAAAGCTTACAGAAACGCTATAAGGTGCACGCGATCGCGCCGAACATTCTGGAGACCGTCAGGCTACGGTAGACCTGACCTCGGATGCTTTGGCTCTCTCCCGCCATATCCTGACGAACGGCGGCGTTATGACGATTCGTTCCTCACCTAGACGGGCTATGTCCCCGCCATATGAGTTGCTAAATTCACACAACTCGCTCACGACCTGCTTAACATCTTCTATACTGTTCTTTGCCAATGGGCTGACCCGAATGATCAGTATATTTCCTGATTCGACTTCACTCTTAATTGAGCTTAGGTCCTCGATTGACTTCAGAGGCATGGCCTTTAAGTAGATCTTATCCGGGATTTTCCCTTTCAGCCTTTTGGACTCGCTTCGAGGCGTTCCAACCGGTGAATTAGAAGAGGTGCTTCCCTGAGAATCTTCTTCCAGCGAGACACGTTTCTCAGGGCTTCTCATTCTGCTAAGGATTCTCTCGATAGCCTTGCCCAGCCCTCTCTTCGACAATCGCACATCCTCTATAACCTAATTAGCCGTTCTCTTGTCTTAACCTTTTCGTTACTAGGTGATATTCTTCAAGAAATCCCAAATCTTGTCCCCGATGTAATGAATGTTTTCCACAACTTTTCCTCGCTTGATCGTTCTCAGAGTCTCTGAATCAAATAAGGCCCGCCCTATGGCTATGGGTTTTCTGTGGAGTTCGTCCACGACCTCTAGGAAATCGCCTTCACCAAAATTTCCAGTCACCGCAACTATACCAGGCGCCATTATATCGGCTCCGCCGCAAATGTGCGGCACAGCGCCCATATCAACCACAACCTGTGGGAGGAAAGAGAGTACCTCTTCGAACAAGAGAGTTGGGAATACAGTGTCTTGAATCTTAACTGAGAAGGGCGTCCCGTTGAAAAGGAAAATCCTGGCCTGTCTTGTCTCTATCAGCTCGACTTTGGGTTTTGATCCGAATATTTGCTCAGGTTTGGCATTGATCAGTCGGCAGAAGTCGTCTAGGGCATGCTTCGAATCGCTTTCCCTGAGGAAGTGCCTCCTCAAAACTTCAAGCATAACCCTAGATGCCAACATAAGACATATAAATCTGCGCCTTGTCTTAGAGACAAGTGACAGGTACGTGAGCAGAGGTTGCTAGAATGGCGATGGAAATTCTTGAGGAGAGCCTTGGGAAGGCGGTCTTGATTAGACTCAAGGGTGGGAAGAGTCTCCGGGGGAAACTCCAAGGTTTTGATCAGCACTTGAACCTTGTACTCGAAGAGGCTGAGGACACTACGCGGGCTGAGGATGTAGAGAGATTGGGCTTGATCATCGTTAGAGGGGACAATGTGGTGATGATCTCGCCACCTCCAAGGTGAAACTATGGGAAAGGGAACGGCTTCCTTTGGGAAGCGTAGGGGGAAGACTCTCCACATTAGATGCAGGAGATGTGGAAGAAGGTCATACAACGTAAAGGAGAAGAGCTGCTCAGCCTGCGGCTATGGAGCTTCTAAGAAGATCAGAAGGTACTC
>CAZBDB010000035.1:6612-9293 GCA_964490655.1 uncultured Candidatus Bathyarchaeia archaeon
GAAGGTACTCGTGGCAGACGAAAACCCTTAATAGGCAAAGGCTTCTCTAATTCTTGCGCTCCGCTAGAGGAAGCGATGAACCCAAGAAACTACAAGATGGATAAACCCAAAACTCACCGTGATCGGCATGGTCAGACAGGCAAGAATAAGGCTCTCGAGCACCGATTACAAGAAGCTCGAAGAGGTGTGCGGCGAGCTAAAGGCGATCTCAGAGAGGACCGGGGTTAAGATAAAGGGGCCTGTTCCGCTTCCGACGAAGAGGCTGCGGGTGCCGGTTCGGAAGACGCCTTGCGGAGAAGGGACGATCACATGGGACAAGTGGGAGCTACGCATCCACAAGCGCCTGATTGATATCGCCGCGGAAGAGAGAGTGATGAGGCGGATCATGAGGGTGAGGGTTCCCGAAGAGGTTTTCATAAGCATCGAACTGATCTGAAGATAGATTGCTTAGCTAAACTCTTTCTATATCCAAACCCATATCGCGTAGAATAGTGACTATCCTGTTCCGATCTGCGGCTCTGATTCCCTTCCAGTCGATGACTGCGGACTTAACTTTCTCCTTGGTTCTCTCAACACACTGCCTCACGACAGAAGCATCTACGAGATGGGCGGCGTACTTCGGAATTATGTGTCCAAAAGCCGTAGGGGTACTGAGTGCGATCCTAGTTAGCTTTTCGTTGTAGTGTGGGCCTCCAACACCTATGGCTGCTGGATATGTTGAGCCTTCTTGGATGGCGTAAACCACTGCCCTGGCGACAGCTTCGGCTGCTTTCAGGTCTCGCCACTGTTTTGGTGAGCTACCTAGCTCTGCGAACATTGTGGGGATGTCAAGAGAGGGTCCATGATGGGTGCATTCGTATGACACTTTATAGTTTAGTCCAATCTCCTCCTTCATCTTCGCCATGTGTTGTAAGGTATCTTTCATCATGCTAGCTGGGGAGACTGAGACTCTTTTTGGTATGCCGCCGAACTTCGCCTCGTCGGTGAGATTGCCTGGCGTATGAACCGACAGAGTCGGGATCCCGCTTGAGCTGCTATGCCTCGAGACGAAGATTATGAGCTCGACCTCGAAGCAGTCTTGGATGAACTGAGCGTGGATAGAGTCTTCACCAATAAAGAGCAGTCTAGCCTCGACATCTCCAATATCTCTCCCGTAGATCGGATTCCCTTGGAATTGCTCTGGAAGAATCTTGAAGTCATATAACTCTATAATCTTTCTAGCGATATTCCTGCCAGCTTCATCAGTATTTGACGCCACAATAAGAATTATTGAGGCCGCCTCCGAGTGGCTGCAAGTCAAGCACGACTATATTTGGAATTTGCATATATATGAGACAGTAACATCTTCACCTTTTCGAGCAGCCGGAATATACTTCTATATTCGGAGAGATCAAGAGAACCTCGAAAATCCAGTCTTTTCGTCGAAATGTCGTCCGTCCGGTAGATTACTTGAGGACAGAAATATGTCCTTAAGTTCTCATAGCTAGCTATCAAGCATATCTCGAAGGTCTAGCCACTCGTCATTTAGTCCCTGACTTCACCATTTCTCTAAGCCTTTTGATGTGTCTCTCGTGGTCATATATCCAGATTTTGTCCTTGTAGAACTCGTAGGAGATTGTCTGAGCTTTTTTCTTTGTGAAGTCTTCGATTATGTATTCGTAGGTTTCTAACCAGCCTTCTCTGATCAGCTGTCCCAAACTGGAGACGAATTTCCTGAACTCATCTCTGGGAAGATATATGTGTCCGACTATTGCTTTTCTCCCAAGGATTTTTCCGAGAGAATAGACAAATGGCTTGTCCCATAGAGACTTTGCAAAACGAGCCATCTTGTTCTCATCATTGAAGCTGAAGATGAAGACGTAGAAATCAGAGTCTTCGAACCGGCGGAAGAAGATCTGGTAACCTTCGATCAAATCGTTCTTCAGAATATGTTCTCTATAGTGATAATGTAATGCTTCAGGCGTCATGTGAAGCATTGATGCGATCTTTCTTAGACTTACGGTCGCATCTTTTTCCATTTCCTTGATGATGAATAGGTCGACATAGTCGGAGAATTTCATGGGAAAGCTCTCAGGGTCCCTTAACGTATATGGCAATTCTGCTGTTTCTTTTGGGATTTCGTTTAGCCATTCTTCCCAAGGAAAAATCCAAGTTTCAGAGTCATGGTCAAACCAGCTTTTGGTTACATTCACTGTATGCAAGCATGTTGACCAATAGTGTCTTACGTTTTTGGTGATGTCCAGTCCTCTAAGTTGCTGCACGAATTTCTCGAATTGGGATAGGTGATCCACCGGGACGGTGTATATGCCGTAGCAGCCCTCATGCCTGCCATAGTATCTGCCTAAATATATCCAGAAGTCGTTAGCCTCCAGACACTGAAAGAGCGTTTCTTCATAACCGGGAATGGCATCGGCGAAGATGAATGCCTTTTTGAGTCCTAGAAAAGTGTGGTAGGGGTTCATGTAGAATGACAAAGAAAAATTGGAGTTTAGGCGTTTTACTCTTTTTCGCACCGTTTCCTTATGCATTCCTAATTTTCTTGCTACATCAGTTATGTTCCTAGGTCCGTATCTTCCCAGGCATTGAAGTATTTTTATGTCTACGGAATCAAGGCGTGGCATAGTGTGCTACTTGGGTTAACGGGTGCGATTTATTCTTATCGATTATGTCCATGCTCCGCC
>CAZBDB010000036.1:0-9060 GCA_964490655.1 uncultured Candidatus Bathyarchaeia archaeon
CAACCTCGTCATATTTCAGAAGTCTGTCCATCACTTGTCTGTCTTTCCCGGGGGTAACGTCGATGAATACAAAAGCCTTATGCCTACCCTTCATTTGACGAGCACTCAAAGCAGAACACCCGACAATGAAGAGTAAGCCAGAAAACCTATAAAAGCCTTAAGTTACACATGACGTAGCGCGTTGAAAACACTGCTCTCTTTCACGCAAAGGATATGCCATGGCGCAGAGCCAGCTAGCTGTTTTAGCTGGCTGATTCTGAACACTGTAGTGGGGGTGTCTGTGTTCAAGATCCGTAACATGAAGGTAGAAGATGTAGAATCCGTCGCCGGAATGGTGGCTCTAGACCATGATAGTGATCCCGAGAAAGGCTATAGACAGGCCAGAGAACACACTCTAGACCATTTGAAGATTGTTCCTCAGGATTGTTATGTGATAGAAGAGGACGGACAGATTATTGGGGCTATGATTCTGCATCCTCAGGAAAAGGTCTTCGAGATCGAAGACTTCCATGTAAAGAAGGTTCAGCAGAACAGAGAAGCTTTGGCTCTACTCAAAGAAAAGCTGAAGGAATACCTGGAGGAAATCGAGACAGAGATTCTTTGCTGTCCCTACGCCTTAAGGAGACTCATGGCAACACGATAGATAAGCATGCTTTGAGTGCGTTCTTTTGCCTGTGAGTTTCATAATGAGGGCCCTGCTAGAAGCTGCTCTCCGCCGAACTTCTCATGCTGCATGCCGACATGCTTGCAGAGAGAGGCTACAAGCCAACGTTTCTCTCTGGTAGACTCTCCGAGAAGCTGACCCCACTTCCCAGCTCCTTTCTCGTTTCCGTCTGCCCAAGCTGCGGCTGACGTTATCATGTCCTTCAGTTCTGAGACCCGGTCTGGACAGTCGCCGTGGGCATTGTAGCCGTCGGGAACATGCCAGTCAAAGAGCCTTTTGCCTGCGGCTATCTCCTTCAAAACGATGCGAAGGTTCTCTCTCCAGTTATAGTTGCAGATCTCTAAGTGTTGGATACGAGACTCTGTGAGTTCGAAATCTTCGTCCTCATCAGCGTACACCTTGTATCCATTGTCCTTAAGCTTCTCAATCAGGTGCTCAACCAGCCGAAGCTTCTCATCAGTCCGCTTGCCAAGCAGTTCGAAGACCTCGCGGGCGTAGTCGTCGGCATTTTTGGCTATGACGTCTGCATCTCGCCATGTCTGCAACGCTCGCATATGGGCGGCTGCCTCTTCTTGACGTGCCTCGCAGGCGACACCGCAATCCAAAATAGTTTCGGGCGTCATGGAACCGATCATTTCTAGAATAGCCTTCACATTCTCCACGTAATGCTCGTGGCACGGTTCTAAGCTGGCGATCTGCCGGCGAATATTTCTGCATTCGGCTGACATCGGCTCGAGTTCCATCTCAAGTTCCATTAGCCTGATCAGTTCCGGATCCGACTTCACCATCCTGATTGTTTCCTCGACGTCTCGGCTGAACCTTTCCCAGTGGCCGATCCGCTTGATTATCTCCTGTGCAATCGATTTGACCGCGATCTGTCCATCCGTGATCTCAATGCTCACTTTTCCTTCCTTCAATGGGAAAGCGCTGTCGAGAACCATGTGAGCTGGAACGTAGAGCAGTCCCGTGTTACCTTTTGGCGAAAGCTTGAATGTGCCTATACCTTCTTTCATAGCTCATCACAGCCGTATGGGTGGGTTCTATGTATGGTAATTTACCTTATAGATTTTACAATATATTACACAACCTGACCGTGCTACTGGCTGGTTTTGCAGCCCTGTAAAAAGCCCCTGCGCCCAGTTAGGCCACAGCACCGGAACTTGACAAGCGCCTTTCCTTGATGATCTTGTCAGCCATATTCTGAAGTTGTCTCGCCTCTTCATCAGTCAGCGGTTGGAGATTGCTGGCAGTAGCAACGTTTTGTTCAACCTCTGACAGTTTATTCATCCCAACTATTGCTGTATGTATGTCGTGGCTCCACACGTATCTCAGAGCCTGCGAGGCGTTCGGCAGGCCACCTTTGCCCAGTGTCTTCATGGCTATTACGCCCATATTGAGTTCCGCTGCTAAGGACAGGAGTTTTTCTCTAGCAGTGTTGGCTGCGTAGTTGAAGGGAGCGACGAGGTTCGAAAACGCCTTGGTAGCAATGGCTTCGGTTAGGAAACATACGTCGTGGCTTGTTATACCTATGAAGTCTATGAGGCCCTCTTCCTTTGCCTTCCTAAAGGCTTTGTAAGCACCCTCGGGACCCATCACCCTGGGGAAAGCATCTGCGTTCACTGGGAGCTCAGCAATCTCGACGTGATCGGTGTTCAGAGCAGCTAGACTGTTGTTTATTCTTTCTTCAGCCTCCTTTTCAGTCCGACCGCCCACTTTCACAGCTAGGAAGCATTCGTTTCTCCTCTCCTTCATCACCTGACCGATCTTGTGGGCGCTGTCACCGTACGTGACAGATGTATGAATGAAGTTGACCCCTAGATCCAATGCACGGTTCACGACGGCAACAGCTTCTTTCTCGCTCACTCTCAAGATGGGGATGCCGCCGAATCCCAGAATCGAAACCTTCAGACCTGTCTTGCCCAACACACGATATTTCAAGTTATGGTCCACTCGGTCTATCATACATTCAGAAGAATAATTAAGGTTTCGTGCATCAAACACACCTGAGAAGCCGAAAGTCTTTAGTGAAAATATGCACAAATACAGGCTCATGAACTCGGATGTAGCAGTCATTGATGTGATTCACAGCCCATGGTGCTTCATAGAAGCCCCCGAAGAGAGTTACAAGAAAAGGCTTGAAGAGAAATGGGAGATCAGAATCCGCGAATTCAACATGTGGGAGATTGAAGATGACACATTGGATTCGTTACCGAAACATATCTCTGAGACGATTAGAGATCTGCGTGACCCCGACAATCTGGGGATTGCTTGGCACGCAGGTGGCTCTATCTTCTTCCTGAACGGCAAGAGATTAGGTTTGTCACCTGCATTGAAATGGCCTCAGGTTGAAAGGATTCTGGAAACACACTCAAGAGAGGAACTTGAGAGAAGGAAGCCTTGACATGGTTGAGATAAGGGAGATGGATGAGAGTTATATTCTGGATCGGTGTCCTTTAGGTGCACCCTTGGATCCGTTCAGCTTGGCTAAGGATGAGTATCCGGGATACGGTGAACGAGCCAGAGAGATCCGGAGAAGATTCTTCAGAGAAGTTCGTGCGAAATATGGCAATTGTGTTCTTTTCGCGTGGGACGAAGGAAAGATAGTCGGTTTCCTCATCTTTCTGCCCAAGTTGGTGGCTAGGAAACTTGGATTAGGAACGAGTCCAGAAGATTCACTTATTGATGAAACCTTGGTCTATGTGTGTATGCAGATGGTGCCCCAGTACCGGAACAGGGGAGTGGGGACCGAATTGGTGAATGCGTTGATAGCTTGGGCTCAGCAGAAAAAATGGAGACGCATCGAGGTGCATAATGTCAGGAAGGGAGACGATGCTGAAGATTGGAGATGGAGTTGGGGACTGCCCAAGTGGGAGAGAATGGGCTTCAAAATGTCTCGTAGATATGAGGTTGCCCTTCACAATCGAAGGATTCAGCTGTTCTCTCTTGTTTTGGATGTAGACTAGCCTAGAAATTGAATCTTGACACTTGGCTATTCGATGTATATGGCAGGCCTGTATGGTTTGGCTGCTTGTGCTCTGTTCTTCGGATCATAGGAGTCCCTGGCCTCTTCATTGAAGACATAGACATCTGCCTTGAACTCTCTTTCAAGGAATTCTTTGGCCTCTTTGAGCATCTGCTCCTCCCTGAGCTCTCCGATCTTGACGGTCTTCGACTTCAGGTCTCTCGGCATCTGGTTTATCTCGTCTAGCGATCGGCCAACGAACTGCGCGAGCTTCTTGGCCTTCTTCTTGAGGATGGGATCTGAGATCAATTTCCCCATCAAGTCTTTCATCGTAACCTTCTTGTCAACGGCTTCGTCTACAGCTTTGAGGTACGCTAGCCACTTCCATGGCGCAGCGACATAATAGTGCACCTTCTTGGGCGTCATTTTCGTCGCCTTTATGACGTTCGTGGTATCCTCCATCAGACTCCGAATGAAGTTCTCAGTCCCCTCAGCCTCTAAATCAAACTTGGATTCATCAACAGACGGCCACTCAGCCGTGGACACGAAACCATCCTTACCCATCGCATGCCAAAGCTCCTCACATATGTATGGAGCAAACGGAGCCAGCAATCGCACCCAAACTTCTACGGCTCTCCTCAGAACAGTTGGATTCGGTTTATCCGTTCTCCTCAGATACCATCGTACATCATTCCAAACCTCGAAGAGCGCAACCTCAGAGGCCGTCCTGGTTCTCAAGACCTCAAGAGCTTCTGTGACTTCCTGAATTCTCTTTTGCATGGCGCTTGAAAGCCATTTGTCTATATTCCTGGTCTCCTCCATCGTAGGGAGTTCGAGAATCATGTTGACAGAGCCATGTAGGGATCTCAGCTTGGCGTCTATGCTTTTCGCGTTCTCCTCTCGCCAATCTGGGTCATCCATATTTTGAGCCGCCAATAGAAGAGTCAGCCTCGTTGCGTCAGCTCCATACCGGTTGACAGCATCCCTCAGGGTGATGAAGTTACCCCTCGACTTCGACATCTTATCGCCTTCTATGCTCAATATTCCATTGACGCCCATGCCGCGGGGCCAAAGCTCCCTTGGGAAGATGGCTGCATGTTGGAAAAGGCAGAATGAGAGGTGGTTTGGTACGAGATCCTTACCAGATACTCTCAAATCGAATGGGTACCAATACATGAACTCATCCCTCATCTCTCCAAGGATAGAAGAGCTTATGCCAGAAGTCCTAGCGGTCTCCGCCAAGCCGCCTTCTTCGAGAAAGATATAGTCAAACACCGCGTCGGTAAGCTGTTCAGCTTTCAAATCATGCTTTCTGACGTGCTTGATGATTGTATAGAATGCCATATATATCGTAGAGTCACTAAGCGTCTCCACAATCCATCCTGGACTCCAAGAGAGGGGTGTTCCCAGACCCGTTCGACGGGCGCATGCCCATTCATGAAGCCAGTCAATCCTATCGTGGAAGTAAGCGCGAGCTGCTTCGGGGAAGATTCGGGCTTTGTCAACCGCCTCGTGAGCCATCGCCTTCCATTCCACATCCGAGTATCGGAGGAACCACTGGTCCGAGAGAATCTTCACAATGCATCGAGTCGTGCATCTGCATACGACCTTCTGAGGAAGATCATACATCGAGTCGGCTATGTTCACCTTTTTGAAGTCCTCTATCAGCTCGGCCTTGACATCCTTCACTAGTTTGCCAGTGTACTTGCCACAGATCGGCTTCAGTACTCCTGTATGGAACTCCTTCCTGTAGATGACTGTTGTGGCTTGGTCGACTTTGGGGTCGAATTGGTCCTTGACCCCCATTTTCTCAATGATCTCAATCGCTGGGTACTCGCCATATCCCTCCACACTGATCAGCGAAATGGGTTCGATCTTCTTCACCATCCCAGGATCGATGCCGAACTCCTTGAGCTTGTCAGGGTTCTCAGCAAGATCCTTGATCGCGATCCAATCCGCTGGAGCGTGAGCCGGCACGCTATAGACGACTCCACTAGCCGACTCAGGGTCCACGAACCATCCAGGCAGTATAGGAAGCTCTCTTTTCGTGATTGGGTCTTGGAAGGTTTTCCCGATGAGTTCAGCGCCCTCGAACTCTCGTAGAATCGAAACTTTTCTCAGTTGCTCACTAAGTTTGCCTGTAGCTTCCTTGCTGATTATCCACTTCTCTCCATTGACGTCTGCTTCAACGTAGATGGCTTTCGGATTGATGAACATGTTGGTTACTCCATAGATTGTCTCAGGTCTGAAGGTGGCCGCCGGCAGATACGCGTCGCCGAACGGGAACTTCAGTAATGTGTACTCTTCCGGTGAGACGCCTTCGCCCTCAAGCCTATCGTGGTCACCCGTTGGGCTCTCATCGTTTGGACACCACGCAACAGGATGTGTACCTCTCGCGACGTATCCTTTTTTTCTGAGGGTTTCATATTGCCAATCAACGAAGCGACTGAAGGTCGGTTCGAGATATGTTGTGTGGAACTCACGTCGCCAGTCAATCGAGTAGCCGATTGCCTTCAGCGCTTCTCTGCCTTCGCGCGTATAGTAATTTGCCATGTATATAGGATCAGCAAAGTTAACCAGCTCTTCATCCGGGACTCCATCGACCTCTTTAAGTGCCCTTATCACGCTCTCATCGCCGGTCTTAATACGCAAGGCAGCACCGACAATCGGTTCACCCGTCCAGTGCCAAGCCCAAGGGAAGAGCGTGTTGTACCCCTGCATTCTCTCAAAACGAGCGTACACGTCGACCCTTGTGGCGGAGAATCCGTGGCCTATGTGAAGCGGCCCGTTCATGTAGGGAAAGGGGAAATTGACAAAACACTTCTTCTTGCCGGGATCCGGATCTGCCTCGAATATTCCTGACTCTTCCCACCCTTTCCTCCACTTATTCTCGATCTCCTTCCAGTCCAATGGCATGGTCAATTCTCTCCTAGCATCTTTCGAATGACTTCCTGAACCTTACTTACAGCTCTGGGAACATTGCTGACTCTGGATCCTCCGCCCTGTGCGAAGTCTGGCCTCCCGCTTCCGCCGCCTCCCAGCTCGGAAGAGACTTCCCTAGCAATGTCGTTCGCTTTGATGCCTAACTCGATGGCTTCCCGGCCAGCCATGACTACTACTCTTGCGTTGTCATCTGCCTTGAAGAGCGCAACGACAGCCGTAGGATCTAACTCAACGATCTCGCTGCCTGTTTTTATCATTTGATCCACATCCGCTCCCTCAACAACGTCTGCCACAACGTTCAACCCTGAAACCTTCTCGGACGCCTCTAGGTACCGTTCAGCCTCAAACTTGGCAACCCTATCAATGAGCTGTTCCCTGTCCTTCCGAATGTTCTTGAGCTCAAAGACCAAGTTCTCCGTCGTTCTATCCACCTTTTCAACGGGCACCTCAAGCAACTCAGCAATCCTCATAAGTTTCGCCTCACTCTCCTGGACAGCTATTAACGCGGGGGAACCGGCGCTGAAGACCAATCTCTCAACCCCGTCTTGAATCCTCTCAGTATTCAGTATCTTTATCAAGCCGACCTCTCCCGTCGTCTTGCAGTGAGTGCCCCCATCAGCCTCTATGTCCCAGTCGCCGATATTCACAATCCTGATCTCCCGTCCGGGAACTACCCCGCCCTGATAGAGTCTGAAACCGTATTCTGCTTCGGCTTTTCCTCGCGGGACCCATAATGCTTCAACAGGCAGATTCTTTCTGACCACCTCGTTTGCCAGCTGCTCGATCTTGTGAATCTCCTCAGAGGTCAGCCGTTGGTAATGTGAAATATCCAGCCTGGACCTCCCAACATCCTTATGTGCCCCAGCCTGCCAGACATGCTCGCCCAAGACATGCCTCGTAGCGCTGTTCAGAATGTGCGTTGCGGTATGGTGCCTCATCAGGCTGATCCTACGATCCCAATCCAAAATCCCGTGCATCTTTCCACCTTCGCTTGGAACGGTTCCCTCAACAATGTGAACTATGACGTTCCCAAGCTTCTGCACATCGAAGATTCTCGCCTTCCTCCCATCGAACTCAAGGTAGCCTTGATCCGCAAGCTGTCCTCCGCCCTCAGGGTAAAAGGCTGTCTTGCCCAAAACTACACGTTTGCCCTCCAAAACCCGTAGCACTTCGGCGTCAAACTCTCTGATGTATGGATCCTCGTAATAGAGTGTCCTAGTATCGGGTAGATCCCTAACCTCTTCCAGTCCCGCCTGGGAGAGCTCCTCCATTGTTTGCTGCGCCCCCAGATGCTTGTCTGCAACTAGACTATAGAAATCATCTGGGATCTTGACTTTGATCTCCTCTGTCTCTGCGATCTCCTCCACAATCTCAGGTGGGAGACCATGCGAATCGTAGAGTTCGGTGAGGGTGTCAACTGGGATCTCATCGATGCCTTTTGCCCTTAGCTCTTTGGCTGTCCTTCTGGTGAGACCTTCTCCTCTCTCTATCGTTTTCCTGAATTTCTCTTGCTCTACATCCAAGACAGTGGCGATCTCATTTTGCATCTCCTCCAAGTAGGGGAACTGCTTGGACCAGTATGCGATTTGCATGTCGATTATGTCGAGCATTCTGTCCTCAATTGACAAGGCTCTTAAGAACCTGTAGGTGCGCCTGATCATGAGCCTGGCAAGATATCCGTCTCGGATGTTGGAGGGGACGATTCCTTCAGCCAGCAGGAATGCTACACATTTCGTGTGGTCTGCGATGGCGAAGGCCTCCACAACAGGAGACACATCCTCCAGGAGTTCCGTCTGGGTCACTCCTATTCTTGATGCTATGGTTGCCCACTTTTCGCTTCGTCCTTGAACTTTGGAGACGTCCATCAATCCTGTCAACTTAGAGACTTCAGCAAGAAGCTTCTCGTCAATATCAGTTGCGCCAGCTGCACCCAAAATCTTCTCCAATATTCCCCCGTAGACAGCATGGAAACCGCTTACAGTTCCTTGGGACAGCCAGGCGTACCGCTCGACACCATATCCTGTATCAACTGTTCTTATGGGTAACTCAATGAACTCGTCGCCGATGACCTTGTACTTCATAAAGACCAAGGTATCTACCTCAAATCCGCGTACTATGCTCTCAACGTCGGGTCCAGCGTTGCCGCCGCCGACCCAGATACCTTCCTTATAGATGACTTCCTCGGATTTTATCCCCAACTCTTTCGTGACAAACTCGTGCTCGTAACGTACTGTCTGATCTTTCCAGTAGATCTCCTTATCGGCGCTGTTGAATGCGTGATGTCCTCCCATCTCGAAGATTGTGTGGTGACGGCCGAAGGTAGGCCCGACATTGTCGACATCGACGAAGCGGACGCAGGGTTGGCATATGACTAATGGGTTAGCCGGTGGTGGTATGATCCCCTCTGTGACGTATGGCTGGAAGTCGATTATGCTAGCGTTGGTGAAGTAGAGGTCGTCTCTCCACCTTGCCACGATGGGATAAGGTTTGA
>CAZBDB010000037.1:0-9048 GCA_964490655.1 uncultured Candidatus Bathyarchaeia archaeon
GATTGTTAGAAACGATTTTATAACCGTTATGTATCTCAATCATGGCAGATGATCAGGATAGTTCTATCCAGTATCGGGGATGCTTCAGATGCCCATCAGGCAGCCCATCGTTTGCATTCTTGGACACGTCGACACTGGAAAGACTCTGCTTCTAGACAAGATTAGGAAGAGCAACGTCCAAGCCCGAGAGGCAGGAGGCATAACACAACACATAGGCGCAAGCTTCTTCCCAGTTGAAGTCCTGAATAGGATCTCCGGCCCACTGCTCGGCAGGATCGGCGGCAAGATCCACGTCCCCGGACTCCTCATTATTGACACCCCAGGGCATGAATCCTTCGCAAACTTGAGGAGAAGGGGCGGCGCAGTAGCCGATATAGCCATCCTCGTCATCGATATTCTCAAGGGATTCGAGGCCCAGACGTACGAGTGCATAGACATACTGAAATCCAGAAAGACCCCGTTCTTGGTAGCAGCCAACAAGATCGACAGGATCCCTGGTTGGAGACCGAAACCGGATAGCTCCTTCCTAGACTCCTACAAGAAGCAAGACTCGATTGTGCAGCAATACGTCGACGAGCACCTATACAGCATAATGGGAAGGTTCTCCGAGATGGGCTTCAGAGCCGACCGGTTCGACAGGATAAAGGATTTCACAAGGACCGCGGCGATCGTCCCAACAAGTGCAAAGACCGGAGAAGGAATCCCAGAGCTGGTGACTATACTAACTGGATTAACCCAGCAATATCTTCAGGAGCGGTTAGAGACGACTGAAGGCCCAGCGAAAGGCACGGTCTTGGAAGTTAAAGAAGAGACTGGTTTGGGAGTAACGATCAACGTAATAATCTATGATGGGGTTCTTCGCAAAGGCGACACAATAGTCATCGGAGGAAAGACGAAGGCGATCGTGACGAACACCCGAGCTGTACTCCTACCGAAACCCCTCGACGAGATCAGAGACCCGAGAGACAAATTCTCCTCCGTCAATGAAGTCTCAGCCGCTGCTGGGGTGAAGGTCGCGGCACCAGATCTGGATGAGGCTTTAGCTGGCGCCCCAGTACTAGCGATTCCTTCTGAGGACAAGATCGACGAGTACGTTAAAATGGTGTCAGAGGAAGTTGAGCGGCTGAAAATCACGAGAGATATAGACGGTATTATACTCAAGACTGATGCGCTTGGGTCGCTGGAGGCAATAGCCGAGAGCTTGAATAGAAACAAGATCCCGATAAGGTTGGCTGATGTCGGCGATGTCTCGAAACGGGATGTGACGGAAGCGATGATCGTTAAGGAGAAGGAACCCTTCTACGGTGTGGTCTTGGCCTTCAACGTCAAGGTCTTACCCGACGCTGAGGAGGAGGCTAACACCCGAAAGATACCGATCTTCAGGCATAACGTGATCTATCACCTCACCGGCGATTATCTGAGATGGATGACCGAGGAGAGGGAATCCCTAGCAAGGAGCGAGTTCGATCGGCTTGTTAAGCCAGCGAAGATAAGGGTTCTTCTAGGTTACGTGTTCCGAAGAGCAAGACCGGCCATAGTAGGAATAGAAGTGTTAGCCGGAAAGATCAGGCCAAGGGTGAGACTCGCAACCGAAGATGGAAAGGATATAGGTGAGATACAACAGATCCAAGACGGCGGTGAAACGATATCCGAGGCTGAGCCGGGGAAGCAAGTGGCCATCTCAATCGACAAGCCCGTCGTTGGACGCCACTTCAACGAAGGGGACATCCTTCACGTAAGGGTTCCAGAAGAACATGCGAAGATGTTGAATACGAAGTTTCAGGATAGGCTCACATCTGACGAGGCAGAAGCCTTGAAGGAATTCATAACTGTGATGAGAGAGTCTTCTCCATTCTGGGCCGCTTAGACAGACGTCACTTCCTCTGTGAAGATCTCTCAGATGCCTCCGAACAGGAAGATAATCAAAGCGATTAGTAGACCTGCGCCCAGCATCTGGAAACCATAAAGCAACATGTTCTCCTTCGCGACCGTACCGAGATAGACCCCGAGAGAAAAGAGGGTGGCAAAGGTTAAGATGAACGAGATCAGGTAGGCGTCCCAGATGATTAATGCTCCTATCGTCGTCAAGAAGAACGGTACAAGGCATACTGCGGCAGTTAATGAAGGTGATAGACCGTCTACTAAGGCAGCGAAGACCGAGACGACTTCTTCGGCGTTCTTATGCAACGAGTCATTCAGATCGCTTAGAAGAGACTCCTCCAACTCTTTCAATCGCCTCTTTCGTTCAGCCCTTTCGGTTATGTACGTTCCGAACAAGCCGGAGATCCCCATAGCTAGGCAAGCGCCTAGCCCTGTTGCAACGATCAAATTGGCGTTCTCAGCGCCCACCGCCCACGCCCCCAATACGATGCCTAAGGTAGTCATCAATCCGTCCATGCCGTTCTTCACAAAATACCTTCTGGCAATCTCGCTTACGTGCGTGACTTGGATGTACAGCTTTGCCCTGCGCGTAAGCTTCCTTAGGAGTTCAGCCATAGATAGCTAACCTGCAAAAGTCGAAAAAGTCTGTATGCCTCTGCTATTTGAGTGAGACGAGTTTTCTGCCAACTACGACCTCGTCTATGCTGTGGATGACTGCACCGTTGTCTTTCAGCATCTCCTTCACATAGTCTATATCGATTTTCTCGCCTTCGATGGCGATTTTGACGCTCTCAGTGTTCTGATCCATCTCAACTAAGGAGATGTTCACTCCTATGATGCCATTTATCGAGCTTAGACTCGTAGCAAGATCAGGAAGGGAGGGCTCACGGAGCTTCAAAACATCTAACACAATGCGCTTTACGGCATGTTGCAACCTATTCAGGTTCCTCCACAGCATAACTCAATAGAGAAGAAATTAATAAGCTTTGTGAACAAAAAAGGTAAGCCTCCTCACCGCGCATAGCCTTTTTTTTCTGATTCTTCCTGTGATCAGAATCAATGATTTAAGTGTCTTTCAGAAGATTATTACCGATTAGCATGGCTCCTAGGTTGGCCATCGGGGTAGATCTAGGCGGAACAAACGTCAGGGTCGTACTCGGTGACGAGAAGGGCAGGATCCTAGCAAGGCTCTCCCAGCGAACTGAGACCAAGAAGGGACCCGAAGGAGTCAGCAAGCAGATCATCGGGATGATACGCTCCATCGATGTTGAAGGCGTAAAACTTGAGGATGTTTCCGGCGTCGGAATAGGGTCAGCTGGCCCCCTCGATCTGGAGAGGGGTGGGTTGATGAAGCCGACGAATATACCTTACGATTTCGTGCCCTTAGTTGCCCCATTGGAGGAAGAACTGGAGTTGACGACTTTCCTTCTGAACGACTGCTCGGCTGGGGTCATGGGAGAGAGGTTCTTTGGATCTGGCAAGGAGGCCAAAAACTTGGCGTACATAACTATAAGTACAGGAATAGGTGGGGGCATATACGTGGACGACCATCTACTCGTTGGGAAGGACGGGAACGCAACGGAGATCGGCCACTTCACGATAGACTATGATGGCCGCCTAATGTGTGGTTGTGGGAAGAGAGGCCACTGGGAGGCCTACTGCTCAGGGAGGAAGATACCTAACTACGTAGATTTGATCTTGAATGAAAGGAACCATACAGAACTCAAGCGAAGTATCCTGTCAAAACTGCGCAGTAGATACGGTAGGATCACAGCTAAGAACCTATATCGCTCCGCAAAAAGCGGCGATGAGTTGGCCTTAGAGATAGTTGAAAAGATTGGGGAGCTGAATGCTGTGGGCTTCGCCTGTGTCAATGACGCCTATGATCCATCTTTAATAACAGTGGGGGGGTCAGTAGCCCTGAATAACGTCGGGCTCGTCATGGACCCGATCAGAAAGCACGTAGGTGAACATTCAAGGAACAGAATACCGGAGATTATGGATACCCCACTGGTAGAGGACGTCGTCCTTTACGGAGCCCTAGCTATAGTCTTCCACCCAAGATGACCTTTAAGTAGATCCGAAGTTCTGCCTGATCCATCCTCATAGCATCTGCCAAAGATACCCTATAACGTTTGCAGCTGCCTGCTGATACGGCATGGGTGGTGTCCTAGGATATGCTCACAAATAGTCACTTCACTGGGATTCGGTACGTTATGATGGAGAAATAACTGAGATCGATGCTTTGCTCTCTAATGCTCTGCTTGGTCACTCGCTTACTCTGACGTAGACTTCCGCTCTTGTCTCGAATCGGTCGATCTGGCCGTCGCGGAGGTAGATTATTCTGTCGCTGACGTCGATCATCTTCAAATCGTGGGTCGCGGCGATTACTGTTACTCCCTTTTCCTTGTTCATACCTCTAAGCAGGGTGATGATCTCTAATCCTGTGTGTAGGTCGAGGTTTCCTGTAGGCTCGTCGGCGAGGATGATAACTGGGTTGTTCGCTAGGGCCCGGCCGATGGCTACACGTTGCTGCTGGCCGCCGCTCAGTTCCATTGGTTTGTGGTCAAGTCTCTCCCCAAGCCCAACGTTCTCAAGGATCTCCCTTGCTCTTCGGTTACGTTCCTCCCTCTCCACGCCGGCGAAGATCATGGGCAGCGTCACGTTCTCCATAGCCGTAAGCACGGGGATCAGGTTGAAGGTCTGGAATATGTATCCGATCTTCCTGCATCGCAACCAAGCGAGTTCGTAAGCGTCCAGCTTTGCGATGTCGACGCCGTCGATGTACACTCTTCCTCGTGTTGGCCTATCGATGCCTCCGACCATGTTGAAGAGTGTCGTCTTCCCCGATCCTGATGGGCCCATTATGGAGATGTACTCGCCACGTTTGATTCTTAGATTAACGCTCTCAAGGGCCTTTACTGTGATCGGACCCATCTGGTAATATTTGGTCAGGTCCTCCGTCTCAACAACATATTCGAAGCTCATAGGCTATGCTCCACTAATAGGATTGTGTACATAGTGTTTAGGGAAAACCTTCTTATAAAACTACTCTCCAAATGGCAAGTTCACTGAAGACGCTTTCCTGCTATGAAGTCTTCAACCCACCGTCTTGCCTCGTCATCCGGTACTTGGACAGGGGGATGCTTGAAGGCGTATGAGGATATGCTGATTAGCGGGCCCTTTACTCCTTTATCTAATGCGATCTTCACCGCTCTTATGACGTCGATGACGACTCCGGCGCTATTCGGCGAGTCCTCAACCTCGAGCTTCGCCGTTAAAGTGACAGGTTGGCTCCCGAACTTCCTTCCCTTGAGGTAGATGTAACATATCTTCTGGTCACCTAGGAACGGCACATAGTCAGAAGGCCCGATCCTTGTTGGAACGGGGTACGAGACCAAACTTGTAACAGCCTCAGTCTTGCTGACCCTCTTTGTCTTCAGCCTCTCTTCCGATGTCATGTTCTGGAAGTCAGTGTTCCCACCCAAGTTGAGCTGGTAGGTCTCATCGACCGTTATGCCTCGGTCTAGACACAGCTTGACCAAAGTTCGGTGAAGTATGGTTGCACCGAGCTGGCTCTTGATATCGTCGCCAGCCACGGGTAATCCTTTGTCCTCGAACTTCTTACTCCAGCTCTTATCGGAGGCTATGAACTCGGGTATGCAGTTTATGAAGGCGCAATCAGCGTCAAGAGCAGCTTGGGCGTAGTAGCGGGTTGCCTTGTAGCTCCCGACGGGAAGATAGTTGATGAGCATGTCTGCATTTGACCTCTCAAGCGCACTGGATACATCGATCGATTTGCTCTCGCTTGGGCCATATGCCTTGAAGGGTTCCACCATGTAAGACGCCACACCATCGAGGATGGGTCCCGGTAGGACCTCGACGCCGAGCTTGGGTACATCAGCGAATCTCTGGCAGGAGTTTGGACCTGTGAATATGGCTTGGCCCAAGTCTCTGCCTATCTTTTCGCTATTCACATCGAAAGCAGCTACGAACTCTATGTCGCGTATGTGGTATCCGCCGAATTTCACATGCATCAGACCTGAGATCGTCTCTTCTTCCTTGGCGGCTTGATAGTACTGGACTCCTTGAATTAGCGCGGAGGCGCAGTTTCCGACGCCGGCGATCGCCACCTTGATCTTTGACATATCCTTCACGCTTGAGATAGGAAATTCCGGATGCGTAATAATGCCTATGTGAGTTTAAAATTCTTTCCGTGTGATCGTGGATGAGTGAAAAGGATAAAAAGGTTGGTGATGCCCTTCTATCGGGGGAATTATCTAGTTGCATGATATCGATGTGAGTTACGATCCCTTCAAGGAAATTGTCATAATGGATTATGTTAGGTTCCCAAAGGTTGATGACCTCGTGCGGTTTGCCAGTGTTACGGCGGGCGGGAAGACCGCTGGGCTTTACTGGGTTAATGGAGTAGTCTTCACCTATTATCCGCTGCCGGCGAGGGAGGTGGTCGCCAGAGCGATCGTCGAGGAAAAGAAGACATACTGGACCTTCGTGGGTTTCGCACTCTTGCCCCAATACCAGCCGACGCTCGAGACGAGGGAGAAGATAATTGCACCCATAATCGACATGTCTGGAAGCCCAGTGTTCCAGAAGGTAGCCGAATGGCTTAAACAGCGGAAATGAAAACTTGATTGTCTGGGACAATCAGCTCTTTCCGTAGTAGTCTTTCAGGCTTAATAACGCTCTCATGAAACGCTGAGAGATATGCTTATAGATCGTCTTGTCTGCGCCCGGCTTGAAGGTCCCTCCTTCTGCGAAGATGCGTCGCCCAGCCTCTTCTGGGGAGCTGTATTCCCCTATGCCGACAAGGGCTGTTATAGCAGCACCTAGGGCCGTAGCTTCCTTCTGAGGAGTAACCACGACTGGCAAACGTGTGACATCGGCCCTTATTTGATTCCAGAGATCGTTTTTGGAGCCTCCTCCTACTACGCGGATTCCACTGGCACCGAATTTGGTTGCTTCGGTCAAGATTCGTAGCGCTTGCCGCAGCTGAAAGGACAGGCCCTCAAGGGCTGCACGGTATATGTGACCACGTTGGGTTTGCAGTGTCAATCCAAGGATCGTACCCATGGCGCCATACTTTCTTATCGGTCCGCTCTCCCTGACTAGGCTGGGTATGAATATCACGCCATCCGCTCCCGGCATCATTTCCTCCGCTTCCTTGATCATGGTATCATACTCGTGACTGCCCAACTCGGGGAAGAACTTCTCCCGGACCCATTCGAGGACGGCCGAACCGATCATGAGCAACTGTGGGTTCCACATACCTCGTTGAACGTCGGCCTCAATTATGAGGCCCTCTTCGAATCCTATTCGGTTCGGCTTGAAGGAGTCTGTTCTGACGCTAAGGATCTCCCATGTTCCGCTTGAGAGTATATTCTCATCTGACTTGGCGCCTGAACCTGCTAAGGCGAACTGTGTATCGTGCCCGCCTGCAACTACGGGGGTTCCGGATGGTATGCCGCATTTCTTCTCGGCTTTCTCTGTTATGTCACCGACCATTTGGCCTGGTTCATACCATTCTGTGAAGAAACCAGAGTCTAAGCCAGCTAGTTCAAGCATTGAATTAGACCAATCTCTCTTTCCTAGGTCCATCGCCATCATGGTCGAAGCGCTGGTCGGGTCGATGTGGAACTTGCCTGTCAGTTTATGCGCGATCAATCCAGGCATCATCAGCCATGTGTGAGCCTCATGAAGGGCCTGCGGCGCATTCCTCCTAAGCCAGATCATTCTTAGTAGGGTGTTGAATGAGATGATCTGATACCCTGTTATCTGAAAAATCTCCCAAGCCGACATCTCCTTCACGATGTCCTTGGCTACCTCCTCAGTTCTTGGACACTGCCAGCAAATAGGCGGGTAAGTTAAGGCTCCGTCCCGCTTGACAGGGGCCCCATCAGCCCCCCAAGTGGTCACGACAACCGCTACAAAGTTCCCAGGTCCAATTCTACTCGTAACTTCTCGAGATGTCTCGGCGACTTTCTGCCAGATCTCTTCCAGATCCCAGACCAGCCATCCCGGTTTTCCGTCTGTTTGGGGGTAGGGTCGGTTCGGCCGGCTGGCTTGCGCGGCAATTCTCCCCTCCTTATCTATGGCGATGGTTCTTATATTCGTCGAGCCGCAGTCAATGACAGCGACGATCTCTTCGCGCATCGCTCCTTCACTTTCCCATGGAGAGTGTTTGCCTTGCGCAAGAAACATTTTTCGGTTGTGGAAGAATTTTTAACTTACTCTGAACAAAGGTTAGGCAGGTGATTGGATGCGAAATACTCCGATCGGTATTGTTCTGATCAATGATGAACGGGAGCACGTTTACAAGGCCAACAGCGACGAGTGCATGGAAGTCGTCCACCGTTGGGCTGACATCATCCGGGAGGGCGTCAAGAACGTCGACGGGACATCCCCCGAGGTCGTCGTTGGTTCAGAGACGATAACCTCAATCCGAGTGGCCCAAAAGGTAGGTGAGGAGCTCTCAAGAGCGAACTGCAAACAGATAATTCTATGCTACTATGTGTGGGATTTTCCATTTCTGGTCTGGCCGTTCATAAACAGTGTAGGACGAGATAAGCCGATTCTCTGCCTCTCGAATAACAGCGGCAAATATCCAGGTAATGTGGGGTTGCTCGCTACTGATGGGGCTCTGCGGCAAGCGGGTGTAAGGACCCACCGCATAGTAGGGGACATAGACGACGCTGAGACACAAGCAAAGGTGCTAGACTGGGTCCGTGCCTCTCAGGCCTACACGGTCGTGCAGAACGAGGTCTACGGCATGTATGGCGGTCACTCGATGGGCATGGAGACCGGTTACTTCCACCTCGTCCCCACTGTGAAGGCTTTCGGCACAACGGTCCGTCAGATCGACCAGCTGTGGCTTGTGAAAAAGATGGAAGAGATTGACGATGAGGAGGTAGACAAGGGATTCAGATGGTTCGAAGGCCTCCTAGGTGACCGAATAAAATATGATAGGAAGATGCTGACGGCTGAAACGTTGAAGACTCAGATCCGCCTCTACCTGGCTATGAGGATGGTCAACGAGGAGAAGGGGTTCGACTTCTGCGGTTTGAAGGGACAGCGTGAACTGACAGAGTACGTGTGTTTGGGCGATGTACCCGAGATGCTGATGAACGACCCATACGACTGGAATGGGCC
>CAZBDB010000038.1:0-1927 GCA_964490655.1 uncultured Candidatus Bathyarchaeia archaeon
ACTTTCGGTCTTACTCCCAACCTCCTCGCCGAATAGGCGATGACGGCGTCCGCCAATGCACAGGAAGGATACACAGACTCGGCGAATTGGATTGGACCATATAGAACGAAATCCGCGTAGAACATAGCGTTCATAACGACGGAGCTTGCGATCCCGGCAAGGTACGCGTGGCGAACGTACTCCTTCTTCAGCCTCTCCCATGGAATGACCGCATTCGCTGGTGCACAACCAGCTGGCAGGCCATACTTCTCCTTTACGAGGTATATGGCTTTTGCCGAGAATCCCATGCTCGGCGCATCAAGCACAGCTGTGTCAACGAGGCGGTTTTTGATTCCAGCATTCTCAGAGGCTTCAAGGAGGCCCATTCGGCGGGGTTGGCTTTCCAGCATTTCAAGGCGCCCTTCAGCCCAGACGTTCCTTGGACTGTAAGCCAGTAGCATCGAAGATTCGACGCCGATCTCCTTCAGTTCCGAAACCTCTTCCGAGGAAAAACGGTAATCTAGGGAATTGTATATGGCTCGATTTCTTAACCCGATCTCTACAGCTCTTCTCATGGCCTGTAATCTGACATCAGCCGAGGGCCCATCAACTAGGAACGGAGCATCGGTCACGTCCGCCACGAACTCGATGTATTTCATAAGCGCGTTGGCATTTGTGGCTACTACATCCAGAATGAAGGGATTGCCAGTCTTGTCGTATAGCTCTTCGTTCTTCTTGATCAATGATTGAGCCGCAGCCACATCGAACTCTCCCTTTGACGGGTCTGAGACGATCTTGTGCTTCTGGTGGAAGATGCTCCCGATGAGGACGGTTGGATATTCGCCGGGTTGGCCGCCAACCTTCACACCTGCAATGTCAAAGACCTTCTGCTCTTTGTCAAACTTGATCATAGCATCACGTCTCGGAGAATTCTGCCTTATTTCAGCAATTGGAGAGTATTTATGGTTTATCAAGGGTTGTCCCCAGACTTCAATCTACTCCTAGTGTTCCGAATGTATCCTCGAACACGTGCGGCTCTGATGGCAAAATCCCTTTGAGTAGCCTTTGCCCTGACGACATCACACGTGTTTCCTGAAGATTTAAGTTGGGAGAGCTTCAATGAAGACTAGGTTTAGTTGAAAACAGGCTCCGGATGTGCTGCAGGGCGAGACGGGTACGGAATCCACGGAAAGCGAGAGTGAAGTAAAAGTCGAAAGCTATGATATCAAGGACAAAAGCTACATAGTAGTATCACCTTTGGGACACGTTTTGCGTATTTCAGACACATTCGCCGAAATCTTCCCCATGTGGGCTGGACGAATCCTCGTAACCGCTGAGAACAAAAAGTGGGCCTTAGCAGCAGCTGAAGCTGCTACTGGTTTCGCTACCTCCATCATAATGTGCCCGGCAGAAGCTGCAAGAGAAAGGATCCTGTCGCCACACAAAACCCCAGACGGCCGAATAGGCTCGTGATTCAGATTTATAACCGATCCCTTCAAGCACTGAAGAACCAGATGATGCTAAGGATAGGACAGTGCATCATGACATGTCCAACCACTGCAGCCTACGACGCCCTACCCAACGCCGAAAGTAGGTTGAAAATTGGGCGAAGCCTCCGCCTATTCGGAGATGGCTTCCAGGAAATGGACAAAATAGAAGGTCGCGTAGTATGGCGTATCCCAGTCATGGAAGGTGAGTTCCTAGTCGAAGACACCTTCGGCGCTGTGAAGGCTGCGGCTGGCGGAACCTTGTTTCTAATGGCGGAGAGTCAAAGGGTAGGGCTTGAAGCGGCAAAGAGAGCCGTGAGCATGATTTCTCAAAGAGTTGAAGGGGTCATCATGCCTTTTTCCCGGCGGCGTTTGTCGTTCCGGCTCCAAAGTAGGTTCCATGAGGTATAAGTTGGGGGCTTCTACTAATCATCCCTTCTGTCCTAAGCTGAAGAAGATTG
>CAZBDB010000038.1:2027-8818 GCA_964490655.1 uncultured Candidatus Bathyarchaeia archaeon
TACAAACAATCTTCCTTTGATATGGCAACTTCGTAGGGATCGTAGTCATCGGTGAGTTCTACAGGTGCTCCTCGGATTATCACGAGAGGAATCATCTCTGACGTTTCACCCATAACAAGGTGGGCGGCCGCGGCCAAATCATCAGCCACGTTAATCCTTGTGATCAGAACTGTCCGGTTATAGAGATCTAACAGTCCTCTACAATCCTTTAGTGGTCTGACTCCAGCTATTCCAAGAGCAAAGCCTGTAGTACCCACCCTCATGGGGTTCACGTGACTGTCAACCAAGATCAGTCCGATCTTCTTCCCCGCCTTCTCTGACAATGCCTTCCAAATCCTCTTAGCTGTATCATTCGGGTTGATTGGCCACAAGATTGCCGAGTTTTGAGGAGCATTCTTATGATCTATCCCTGCATTAGCGATCAACACATCATTCTTCAAAGTTAGAAGGGCTCTCGGCACTCCACCATAAACTTCCTCTGCCTCCCTGAGAACAAGCTCCACAAAGGAAGGTTCGAGTGAATGTTTTTCGGCTAGCTTCTTTGCCTTTCTTGTGGGTTCCACAGAGTCGAAGTCAACAATTCTTCCTTCACTTGTTCCCACGATCTTGTCAGCCACGAGCAAAATATCTCCATCCTCAATTTCGAGACCGGCACTCTCGATGGCTTCTATCATAACTTTGATTATATCGTCTCCAACCTGAACCAAGGATGTCTTGATGGGCAATATTTCCAAGAAGTCTCTCCTCCACAGGGAGCATTCTAAATACTATGGCGTCTTCTGCCGTATCTTGCGGTGTCATAGAAAGGCATGTTCACTATCTCAGCATGAAACGGAGTCTTTCGCGTCAAGACATCGACGCGAGTCCCAATCTGCGCGTATTCTGGGGGAACGTATCCCATACCGATGCCGTACGTGAGCAGGGGGGAGAATGTTCCGCTCGTCAATTGGCCTATTTCCTTCCCCTGGGAAATTATCTTGCCTCCAGCTCGAGGTATCCCTCGTTCTAGGGCGCGAATCCCCACCAGCACACGTCTCACTCCTTCAGCCTTCTGTTTCAAAAGTGCCTCCTTACCGATGAAGTCCTCTTTTTCGAACTGCACCACGAAGTCCATCCCTGCTTCTACTGGCGTCGTGTCTTCATCTATGTCGTTGCCATAAAGACACATGCCCGCTTCTATGCGGAGAGTATCGCGAGCCCCCAAACCACAGGGTTTTATGCCGAATTCTTGACCTGCTTCCAGGATAGTCTGCCATAGTCTTTCAGCTCTCTCGGACTTGGCTAGAGGGGTATCCCAGAGGAATATTTCAAAGCCATCTTCACCAGTGTATCCCGTCCTCGAGACGAAGACTTCTTCTTCACCAAGAGTCATCCAGCTTCCCCTATAGTATCGTATGCCGGAGAGGTCGGTGTCAGCGATGGACTGCAGGGCGTTGACGGCTTTTGGACCTTGGACGGCGAACATGACAACTTCGTCCGATATATCCGTGATCTGAGACTGGAAACTTCGGGCATGGTCGATTACCCACGCATAGTCCTTTTTGCGATTGGACGCGTTGTAGACCAACAGAAATCGTTCCTCCCCAAGGCGGAAGACGACCAGGTCATCGATGATCCCACCCCTCTCGTTACACATGACTGAATAGCGTCCTTGGCCAACACTTGCGGAGACCAAGTCACGTGTAAGGATGTAGTTGAGGAAGATGGCTGCATCTGTACCTTCAACTACACATCGCCCCATATGGGTCACGTCAAACATGCCTACCTCATTCCTAACTGCTAAGTGCTCCGGGATAATTCCTTCATAAGACTCAGGCATTTCGAATCCAGCGAAGTCCACTAGACGTCCGTGCTTCTGATGAAAGTTGAAGAGATGAGTCCTTAGCCCCAAAAACAAACCTCCAGTCAAGTCAGAGAGACGACTACTGTGTATTTAACCTATTGTCTTCTCATCAAGAAAAACACTTTAAGAACCTCTTTCTTTCTCTATTGTTCAGGAAGGAACCCAGGATGGAAAAGGCAAGAGAGTGTTATGATCAAGTTTTTCGGTTACTGCAGAAACATCACGAGTGGTTCCAACGGTGCATCCCGCTCATTGCGAGCGAGAACATCCCGACCCTAGCAGTTCGACAGCCTTTGATAAGCGACTTTGGAAATAGATACGCCGAGGGTTGGCCCGGAGAAAGAGTCTATGCGGGTTGCACCTATATCGATCAAGTAGAACTCCTATGCATAGACTTGGCAAAGAGGCTCTTCAATGCCGAATTTGTTGATGTCCGACCGATTTCGGGGGTCGTCGCTAACCTCGTCGTCTACACTGCCTTCACAGAGCCTGGAGATTGCATGCTCGCCCTCTCCATACCATCAGGCGGCCACATATCGATGGGTAAGAAGAGGCTAGGTGGAACCGCGGGGGCAGTGCACGGTCTACAGGTGGAATACCTAGCTCTAGACGAGAAAGAATTGAATGTAGATGTGGATAAGACCATCAAAAGAACTGACGCTCTCGTGAAGGAAGGTCGTGCTCCGAAACTCGTAATGTTTGGCGGAAGCGTCCTTCCCTTTCCCCATCCGGTAGATGAGCTGGAAGAATACTTCCATCACCTCGGAGCGACAGTTGCGTATGATGCTGCCCACGTGGCTGGATTGGTAGCCGGAGGAACCTTCCAAGACCCCCTGAGGGAAGGAGTGGACGCTATGACGCTTAGCACACATAAGACCTTACCTGGCCCTCAGCATGGCATGGTTGCCTCCCTGGAAAGGCATGCGGAGAAAATAAAGAGGGCGACCTTTCCAGGCCTTGTGAGCAATCATCACCTCCACAGTATGGCGGGTGTAGCCGTGGCTCTTGCTGAGATGTTGGAGTTCGGAAAAAAGTATGCTGAGCAGATTGTGCGTAATGCGAAAGCCTTGGGACAGGCCTTATACGAGAGAGGGTTCAAGGTCTTAGCTGAACACAAGGGCTTCACGGAGTCCCACGTTCTGCTCATTGATATTACGAAGCAAGGTGACGGCGGATACATCGAGGGGCAGTTGGAAAAGGCTAATATCATAGTCAACCGAAACCTCCTGCCCTGGGACATACGGGAAGGGCGGCATTTCATGCACCCAGGTGGAATTCGCCTCGGGACGTCCGAAGTAACTCGGCTAGGTATGAAGGAAAGTGATATGGAGGAGGTAGCGGATTTCGTCCGAAGGGTGGTCTTGGACAACGAGCCTCCACGAAAAATCGCGGAGGAAGTAGCAGAGTTCAGAAAAGGTTTCCAAGTCCTCCAGTACTGTTTCGAAAAGGAGCCTGAAGCATACTCCTATATTGATATCTTAAGTAGTCGATAGCGCGCGCTGACTTGCTAAAATCACTAGGTCTATTTGTACCAGTCAAGGCTTTCTTCTATGTAGTCAATGAAAGAAGTGAAGAACCTCTTTGTTTCCTTGTTTAATCCCGTATTAGCGATTAACGCCTTTGCTTTTTCCGCGTGAGCCTTTGACGTTTCTTTAGCTGCTTCTAGGCCTCCACTATCCTTGATTATCATTTTTGCCTGTTCAGTCTCTTCTGCACGAAGTTTCTTGCCTAATAGTCCCTTCAAGGCTTCAGATTCTTCTCGATTCTTTGAACCTAATGCACAGACAACGTGTAAGGGTTTCTTGCTTAAGATCAAGTCTCCGCATGGAGGTCTACCATACTGATCCTCCGAGGCGTAAGTATCAATTATATCATCTTGAATGTCAAAAGCATACCCAATGTTCACAGCTACTTCTTCTAAGATTTCTAAGTCTTCTTCAGGAGCACCACCGAGGATTGCTCCTATGAGCATCGTAATCCTAAATAGGGAAGCAGCTCTCTTAGACGCCATAATGTGCCATTCGTCTGCATCTACTTCTTTGCCTTCAAAGAGCAAGTCCAGAATCTGGCTTTCATTCACTTCTCGGTATCTTTCAGACAGGATACTTAGAATCCTTGCAAGTTTGTCTTCTTCAAAACGGGAGTTCAATATTACCTCAATAGCCAATGCATAAGCAATGTCCCCAAGAAAGACAGCGACTCCTTCACCAAATCTCTCATTTCTCTCCTCAGAGAACATTCTATGAATTGTCTTTTCTCCCCTTCTTAGGTCATCTCTGTCGACTAGGTCATCGTGAATCAGAATACAGTGACGATAGAGTTCGATTCCAGCAGACACCTTCAGAATCGGATCATCTACCCTGTTTGTATACCCTTGGTATGTTAGGAGGGTGCTGCAAGAGGCAAGTCTCTTACCTTTTCTGAACACAAATTCCTCAAGAGTAGAGTAAACCTTCCCTATGAAAGGATGATAATCCTTAGCCTCTTTCACGGCTTCACCGAGATAATCTCTAAGCCTTTCCTCAACTAGTACGCCATAATGATCTAATGTTTTCTCCCAACTCATTCTTCATCCTACCGAATCTAGTAGAAGTGTGTGAGTATGTTAAGCTTTGGTACTGTTTTGGATAGAGCTAGATACGTGAAACTCTCACGAGCAGACCGATGACTCCCTTTTCCATTCATTGCCAATCTGTTACGAGTGCAAACGAAAGCCATATAAGAGCCACTTCAAGCGTCTTGGAAGGGGCTATGGATGACAGCTGGGATCAAGTTCATTGGTGAGAGGTGCATATGGTGCCGAAGCTGTGAGCTTATGTGTTCCCTCCATCATGAGGGTGAATGCAGCCCTTCTTTGGCGAGAATACGAGTCTTCCCTAACCTTTTCGAGGCTGAAGTTGAAGGATATGTCTGCGGACAATGTGAGGAGCCTGAATGTCTTCACGCTTGCCCCGTCGGAGCTATACGAATGAATCCAGAAACACGATCATACATCATCTTGGAGGATCAGTGTACAGCATGCGGTTTATGTGCGGAAGCTTGCCCTCACAATATTGATAACAATGTAATATTCTTCAATCCAGCCAGAAATGTCTACGTAAAGTGTGATCTCTGTTCAGGCGACCCCCAATGCGTCGCGATCTGTCCTTCAGAAGCGCTGAAACTGGTCGTTTCAAGGTGATCTTATGAACCTTTACGGATGGATAGGCAAGATTTTGCGGATCAACTTGACAGACGGAAAGCTAACAGAAGCAGATACGATGAAGTATGCTAGGAACTTCGTCGGAGGGAGGGGGATAGCGGCAAGAGTCGCCTGGGAAGAGATACCGCCACAAGCCGACGCCTTCGACCCAGAAAACAAATTGATCATCATGACTGGGCCATTGAATGGGACCTCAGCCCCGACTTCCGGAGGAAGAGTGACCTTTGCAGGGATAGCTCCCCAAGCCTATCCCAAGCCACACTATACACGGTCGAACATGGGAGGCTACTGGGGTGCAGAGTTGAAGTATGCAGGCTATGATGGCCTGATCATTGAGGGGAAGTCATGTAGCCCAGTTTACTTATGGGTCAAGGATGGCGAAGCTGAGATCAAGGATGGTCGGGAGCTATGGGGACTCGATACCTTCGCGACCCAGAAAAAATTGATGAAACAGCACGGGAAAACAGCTCAATCTATCTGCATAGGCCCTGCTGGAGAGAATCTAGTCCGCATCGCCACCGTTCAGAGCGGCATCGAAAACGCTGCAGGTCAAGGCGGGTTCGGAGCCGTGATGGGTTCCAAAAACCTGAAGGCCGTTGCTGTAAGGGGTAGTGGTGGAGTGCCCATCGCTAGACCGGAAGAGTTCAAGGAACTCTGCAAATACGCCAATAGAGTTGCTCATCCACCCAAGGAGCCTCCTAGAGATCATGTACTAACTCATAAGGCGTGTGGCATGTCTTGCAGCACGCTAGAGTGCGGGGCTGGTCACGCCAGAATCTTTAAGAAAGTTAAGGGGAAGGTCCACCCGATCCTCTATACAGGCGCAGTGCAGTGTGCTTCGCCCGCATACCTGAAGTTCAAGCCATGGGAAGCAGGATTCGAAGCCGCACAGCTAGCCAACAGATACGGCATCAACCACTGGGAGATTGTCCTAGGCCTAACGGGCACAGGAAGATGGTTAGACCTCTGTTACAAGGAAGGTATAATAACTGAGAAGGACTTGGGGATGCATGTGGATCTTGAGAGCGGAGAGTTCTGGTGTGAGATCTTACGGAGGATCGCTTACAAAGAAGGGATAGGTAAGATCTTCGCAGAGGGCGTTCCTAGAGCCGCTGACATCCTAGGAAAGGGAAAGGAACATCTTCCTCATGTGGCCCACGGTTATGAGACCCACTGGGACGGACACCTCTTCGGTGGTCCCCGATATCCCTACTGGATCGTAGCGGCTCTCCAGTGGGCTATGGACTCTCGTGACCCTCTCATCCACTGCTACGCTGAGGAGATCACCTACTGGACCTCTAGACCAGGCTCTCCAGTATCCATAGAGCAGCTCAAGTCCATCGGTAAACGCCTATACGGCTCCGATTTAGCTGTGGATCCAGAAAGCAATTACGAGTACAAGGCTCAGCCCACAATATGGCACCAGAACAGACTTGCTGTCGACGACTCAGTCCCAGTCTGCGAGGAGATCTTCCCGACGATCTACAGCAGAACATCATCACACGGGTTCGGGGACACTTCCTTAGAGGCCAAACTCTTCTCCGCTGCGACCGGCGTGGATATGACGGAGGAACAGCTGGATAGGGTCGGAGACCGAATCTACAACCTTGAGAGAGCCATCATGGTCAGAGAAGGCCGCACCAGAAGCGTAGATGAAACCGTGATCCCCTACTTCGAGAAACCTGACCGAGCAGGCATCAGACTTGACGTAACGAAATTCCGTGCATTGATGGACGAGTTCTACAA
>CAZBDB010000039.1:0-8796 GCA_964490655.1 uncultured Candidatus Bathyarchaeia archaeon
ATCGTTATCTCAACTGCTCAGTGGAATTAGCATGTATGGTGATAGGTCCGTTTCATAGCATCCGTGGCTCATTCTTCTTCGCCCACGAGTTGGCTATCGGACCATCTATCTCCTGAAGACCACCTTCCCAAAGGCTGAAGGAATGTGAAAATCTGGCTTCATGGTTGGAGACCAGCTGATCAGCTCAAATGCCGGAGATCTCTCGATTCTGTAGAGGTTAATCCTCCAAACCTCACCGTCACGTGGAGATGCACAGAGATCGCCAAATAAGGCTTTAAAGGGAATGGATATCTCAACAGTCCAGTATTCATCCTTGTCGGTTCTATCATCCAAGGTTCCATTGACACATGTTGCTGTCTTCATTCCTATACAGTCCCAGCTGATGTCGGCTTGCATATCTTTTCTTATTTCTGTTGGGTTGAAGATGCTAGCGTCGAAGACTACGTTACGGGGGCTGACTTCTATCTCATGATAGTTTTTCAGGTCACAGTCCATATCCAAAAACACCTCTACGACTTCCTCCTCATACACGGGATCATCCCGGTTTAGCAACGTACCCCAAATGTCACGGTCATAACATTTGAAGGCGATGTGAAGCCTTTGGTCATCCCAACAGAGCTTCGCCTCCGTCTTTTGGGTGACCGGTCCAGAATCGATGCACGAAACGAAGTCCCTTATCGCCTCAACCTCTGCCCAAGCTTGGTCATCTAGGAAGCCGTCAACCAATATCGGCTTGCTGACGTGTCCGCATATGTATTCCTTAACCATCTCAATCAGCCTTCGAGACATTACATTCTCGTGTAGTCTAGGATTTAAGATTTAACAGCAGTGCTGCGGCGATTTATGGCTGTCTTGGGCGCTGCTACAGAACAAGTCGGCTAGCTACAAAGCCTAGGCGGAGACCTGTCTAAGGGGTTTGGACTTTTCATGGACGGTATCGAAAAGTACAAACAACATTTGGAACATCAGTTCCGAGACAGCTTGCAAAATCTTTTTCGCAACATCGCATATCAAATATAGTTGACGAAAGGTCAACTGTAGAACGGTGGGGAATCAGGACTGAGATCGCCTTGCCATCATTTTTCTCGCATCGGAGATCAAATCACTAATTAGGTTGAAGGCTTTCCCGGCATCCTGCATCTTTAGGATTATGATTGTCTCGGTGAAGCAGCTTACGGTCTCTTCGATGTTTATCCGGTTTCTGGAGATCGGTATATAAAGCGCCACTATACAACCAGGCGTGTCAACGATCTCCGTCGGGCTTTGAACGATAAGGGCTGCAAGGTTCTGCTTCTCATCAAGCACATCTTCTCTCCTGAAAGCAGGGCGAAACTCGTCGAATATCCTCTGATCAACGATGAGCGTCAGTGTCGTCGCGCCTTCCAAGACTTGGAGGAAAGCCCTAGGATAAGTAGCCAAGGTCTTTCTCGCCTTTTCAATTGTTCTCCTACTCTTCTCAAGCGAGATTTTGGCGACGTCCGTTCTCAGGTTTATGACGCTCTCCGACACGATCTTTAGGTAATCAAGTCTAGGCTTATAGCTCACCTTCGCACGTTTGACAGCAGTTATCAAGCCTTCCAGTTTGACCTTCCTTCCGAGAATCTCCTCAACCTTCGGCTTCAGCAATCTGGCTATTGCACTGAAGTTCGCGTATCCCCTCTCGAGCGCATCCTGAAGGGCCAAATCATTCTCTACGAGGCTTTGAACGATGCTTGAAAGGGAGGCTTCGACCAATTTTGACCACAGCTTACAGTTTCTGGCATAAATTGACCAAAAAGCATATATAACCTTTTCCAGCTCTCACCATAAACTCGGAGAAAGACCAATGAAAAAGAAGATAGTCTTGGCCTACTCGGGAGGCTTGGACACATCCGTTCTTCTAAAATGGATCCAAGAGAAATATGACGCGGACATCATAACAGTCACGTTAGACATAGGCCAGAAGGAAGACTTGAAGAAGATCGAGGACAAGGCGAAGACACTGGGGGCTCTAAAGCACTACTCCATCGAAGCGAAGAAAGAGTTCGTCGGGAACTACGTCTTCCCAGCGGTCAAGGCTAACGCCCTCTACCAAGAAAAATATCCGCTCAGCACAGCTCTCTCGAGGCCGTTGATCGCCTCAAAGCTCGTCGATGTGGCCGAGAAGGAGAAGGCCCACGCCGTTGCTCATGGATGCACCGGTAAAGGGAACGATCAAGTCCGAATCGAAGTGGGAGTGAAGTCTCTATCACCGAAGCTCGAAGTGATTGCTCCAGTTAGAGAGTGGGAGATGACTAGGGACAAGGAGATAGAATACGCGAAAGAGCACGGCATACCTGTCCCAGTTGACATTGAGAAACCCTATAGTATAGACCAGAACCTCTGGGGGAGATCTGCAGAGGCTGGAATCCTCGAGCATCCGGAAAAGGAGCCTCCTGAAAACGCTTTCGAGTGGACGGCACCACCCGAGAAGGCGCCCGACATGCCTGAATACTTAAGCTTAGAGTTTGAAAGAGGAATTCCAAAGGCCTTGAATGGCCAAGACATGGATCCTGTGGAGCTGATCGAGCTTGTCAACGAGACTGCTGGCGCGCACGGGGTCGGACGCATCGACCATATCGAAGACAGGTTGGTCGGAATCAAATCTAGGGAGGTCTACGAGTGTCCAGCCGCCACAGTAATTATCGAGGCACACAAGGATTTGGAGAAGATCGTCCTTACGCGGCATGAGTACTTCTTCAAGCAGCAGGTTGATGCTCGATGGTCCCTTCTAGTCTATACTGGACTCTGGACGGAGCCCCTGAAGGATGATCTGGAAGCCTTCATCGAGAAGACTCAGGAAAAAGTCAACGGCGAGGTCAAAGTGAAACTCTACAAGGGCGGTCTCAAGGTTGTTGGACGTTCTTCCCCGTTCTCTCTCTATGACTTCAACCTGGCCACGTACGACATTGGAACCACCTTCGATCAGTCCTCATCAGCCGGGTTCATCGAGCTCTGGGGGCTGCCTACAAGAGTCGCCAACATTCTGAAGAGAAAGGCGGAGAAGATTGTCTAAGCTTCTGAGAAAAGGAAGACTAGGATCGGCAAGAGGTGATGTTACAAAGTTCACTTCATCGATCAGAAGTGATGAGAAACTTCTGAAACATGTCGTTGACATAAACAGGGCTCACATCGTCATGCTGATGGAGCAGAAGATTCTAGACCGAGCTGCTGGGACAGAGATACTAAGTGCTCTCAAAGGCTTGGAGACGAGGCTGAAACTGAAGCCTTCACACGAGGATGTTCATATGGCAGTTGAGGAAGAGGTCACAAAGACAACCGGACGTGAGATAGGTGGAAACCTGCACCTAGCGAAGAGCCGGAACGATCAAGTCTCTACTGCTATCAGAATGGCACTGCGCGAAGAACTGATAAAGCTGATGAAGCTAACAGTTGACCTCCAAACCGCAATTCTGGGCTTCTCGAAAGGCCATACGGGAACCCTCATGCCGGGATACACCCATCTTCAACCAGCCCAGCCGATAACCTTCGCTCATTATCTATTATCATTCTATGACACCTTGAGAAGGGACTTGGATCGTGCTCGTGAGGCTTACACACGGGTCGACCAGTGCCCGATGGGAGCCGGAGCCCTGGCGACTACTAGTTTCCCAATAAGTCGCGAGAGAGTAGCTGAGCTCCTCGGGTTCAGCGCTGTCCTCGAGAACTCGCTTGACGCCGTCGCTTCAAGAGACTTCATTCTTGAGAGTTTAGCCTCTCTTTCGATTATGGCTGTGAACATCAGCCGCTTCGTAGAAGATCTGATAATATGGTGTACCTCTGAGTTTGGGTTGATCGAGCTGCCGGACGAGTTCTCGTCGACAAGCAGCATAATGCCTCAGAAGAAAAACCCTGAGGTGCTAGAGGTCATCCGCGCAAGGACCGGATGCATCATCGGGGATTTGGTCTCCTCTTTGACGATGACAAAGGCGTTACCCTCGAGCTACAACTTAGACTTGCAGGAGGTTACTCCAAAATTGTGGGATGCCATTGAAGTCATGGCAGGCTCATTGGAGATTCTTTCCAAACTCGTCCCAAGCTTAACTGCGAACAGAGATATCTTTGCCAGGCCTGAACTCATCTTCACGACGTCAACCGAGCTAGCGAATATGCTCGTAAGGAAATATGGGATTCCGTTTCGAACAGCACACAACATCGTAGGGGCACTAACCAAGATCATGATAGGAAGGAACCAATCATTTCTGGATGCGACTCCCGAAATGTTGGAGGAGGCTGCTAGAAGTGTGGGAGTATCTCTACGAGTTGAAAGTGAAGACATAGAATCAGCAGTGGATCCTGAGAGGTTTGTTGAGTCCCACAATGTGAAGGGAGGACCAGCAAAAAAGGAAGTGTCAAGGATGACCACAGCCAGAGAGGCAGCATTAGGCCTTTTGAAAAGGCAGATTCCGGAAAAGAAGAGGACGTTGGCGGATGCCAAGAAAACGCTGAGCCAGATAGTCAACTCCTATTTGAGCTCCAGCGGATCTGTCGCAAGATTTAAAAAGGAGGGCACCGTTGAATGAGGAAGGGTTCTTTGGAGACCGGATCGAACCCACTGGAAACGGAACAGGGCCGAGAAGCCGGAGACGCGGTTCTCGTCCTAGAAGATGGGACTTATTTCTTGGGTAGTGGGTTCGGCTCTGTAGGAAAGATCTCAGGGGAGGTTGTCTTCTCAACATCCATGGTTGGTTATCCTGAATCTCTAACTGATCCATCATATTACGGCCAGATTCTAACGCTTACTTATCCCTTGGTTGGGAATTACGGCGTCCCGCCATATGACACTGTGCATGGTGTCCCACTGCACTTCGAGTCCATCGGGATAAAGGCGAGAGGACTAATCATCCAAGAGTTATGTGAGATGCCATCTCATTATCTCTCGACAAGAACTCTAGATGAATGGCTCACAGATGAGGGGATCCCGGGCATATTCGGGATTGACACCCGGAGGTTGACCAAGAAGTTAAGGGAAAAGGGCGTCATGCTGGGCATTCTAGAGGTTTACAGGGAAGGCGAAGAACCAGATGTCGAGAGCCTCCTAGAACAGGTTAAGCACATACCAGATCCGAACGAGGAGGATCTTGTCGCCGGGGTTACGGTGAAGGAGCCTATCCATTACGAGTTTGGCGGACATAAGAGGGTAGTCCTGATAGACTGCGGTGCCAAGTGTGGGATACTGCGTAACCTATTCAAGTATGAAGTTGATGTCGTACGCGTACCATACGACTTCTCTGCAAAAGAGATCATGGAATACCATCCGAACGGTGTACTCATGAGCAATGGGCCGGGGGACCCTAAGAGGTGCGAGAAGACGATTGAGGCAGTGAAGGAGCTGGTCGGCGAGAGGATACCTGTTATGGGAATTTGCTTCGGCAATCAGATACTTTCTCTAGCCCTAGGCGGAGACACTTATAAGCTGAAGTATGGCCATCGATCCCAGAACCAACCGGCCTACGACCTTGGAACCGGCCGCTGCTACATTACGACGCAGAACCATGGATATGCGGTCGATTCGGAATCCTTGGAAGGAACGGAACTGGCTGTCTGGTTCACGAACGCTAATGACAAGACTGTTGAAGGGGTCAAACACAAGAGTAAACCAGTCTTCGCCATCCAGTGGCATCCGGAAGCATCACCGGGCCCATATGACACCGAGTTCATTCTCGAAGGCTTCCTGAAGATGCTGGGTGATTGGTGATGCCCAAGTTTGAGTGGATTCGAAAGGTTCTGATTCTCGGCAGCGGCCCAATAAAGATAGGTGAGGCAGCAGAGTTCGACTATTCTGGAAGCCAATGCCTCAAGGCTATGAGAGAAGAGGGCATAGAAACAGTCCTGGTCAACCCGAATGTGGCCACGATTCAAACAGATCCACGTCTGGCGGGCAAGGTCTACCTCCTGCCCGTAACACCTGAATATGTTGAGGAAGTGATCAGGAAAGAGAGGCCGGATGGGATACTTCTCGGATTCGGCGGCCAGACCGCTTTGAATTGTGGTGTCCAGCTTGCAGAGGCAGGGATACTCGAGAAGTATAACGTGAAGGTTCTGGGGACGCCTGTAAAGGCGATAGACGAGACAGAGGACAGGGAACTCTTCAGGCAAGCGATGATCCGAGCGGATATTCCCGTGCCAAGAAGCAGATCTGCGACATCTGTTGAGGAGGCTACTAAGATAGCTGAAGACCTCGGTTATCCTGTTATCGTCAGGGTCGCCTACTGTCTCGGCGGAAAAGGTTCAGGTGTGGCGCATGATGAGAAGGAATTGAAGGAGATAGTTAACCGAGCCCTAGCGCAGAGCATGATCGCCCAGGTCTTGGTTGAGGAGTACATCGGCCATTGGAAAGAGATCGAGTATGAGGTTATGCGCGACTACGATGACAACTGCATTACTGTCTGTAACATGGAGAACTTTGATCCTATGGGTGTGCATACGGGTGACTCGATCGTCGTGGCTCCATCTCAGACCTTAACGAACAGGGAGTACCATCTGCTCCGTTCAGCATCAATAAAGGTGATCAGAAGCCTCGGAATCGTCGGAGAATGTAACATCCAATGGGCTCTCTATCCGCGATCTGAAGAGGTCCGTGCCATCGAGGTGAACGCCAGAATGTCAAGGAGCTCCGCCCTAGCCAGCAAGGCTACAGGTTACCCACTTGCATACATAGCTGCCAAGCTGGCCATCGGCTACGTCCTGTCTGAGCTGATAAACAAAGTGACAGAGGTCACAACCGCATGCTTCGAGCCGGCACTGGATTATATCGTGATCAAGGTTCCCAGGTGGGATCTCCGAAAGTTCAGGAACGTCGACCCTCACCTTGGGCCTCAGATGAAAGCTATCGGGGAAGTGATGTCGATCGGGAGGAACTTCGAGGAAGCAGTTCAAAAGGCCATACGGATGCTAGACATCGGGAAGATCGGACTGGTGGCCAATCCGGATGAAGATGAGCCAGAACCAGCTGAGAAAATTAGAGATGTGCTGGCGAACCCGACCGACGAGAGGATCTTCAAGATAGTCAAAGCAATAGAGATCGGAATCCCCATAAGCGAGATCTACGAGCTGAGCGGGATCGACCCGTGGTTTCTATACAAGATCGAGAACATTGTCAGGATGGAGAGAAAGCTAAAGGAGTTAGACCTCAAGAGCGAAGACGCAGCCTATGCTATCAGAGAAGCAAAACGCTTAGGATTCTCAGACAGACAGATCGCGAATTGCACCGGCGTAAGCGAGGTAGAGGTTAGGAGGTTCAGAAAGAAGAATAAGATCGTTCCTTTTGTCAAGCAGATCGATACACTTGCCGCCGAATGGCCGGCAAGAACGAATTACCTATACCTGACCTATCATGGAGACGAGGACGACATAAAGTTCGAATCTGACAAGAGGAAAGTCATCGTCCTCGGCGCCGGCGTTTTCAGGATCGGCTCAAGCGTCGAGTTCGACTGGAGCGGTGTAAACACGATATGGTCGCTGAAGAAACGTGGAATAGACGAGGCAATAATGATCAACTACAACCCTGAAACAGTCTCGACCGACTACGACATATCGGACAAACTCTACTTCGAAGAACTCACGGTCGAGAGAATCTTGGACATCCATGAAAAGGAGAAACCCGACGGCGTCATCGTAAGCGTGGGAGGACAGATCCCGAACAATCTAGCCCTGAAATTGGCCGATGAAGGTGTAGAGTTTCTTGGCACCTCAAGCCGAAGCATTGACTTGGCTGAGGATAGGTCGAAGTTTAGCGCGCTCCTCGACAGGTTGAGGATTCCACAGCCGAAATGGAGCAAATTCACAACGGTAGAGGATGCTGAGAGATTCGCCGAAGAGATGGGCTACCCCGTCCTTGTGCGTCCGAGCTACGTATTGTCAGGCTACGCTATGAGGGTCGCTCAAAGTAGAGAAGAGCTCAGAGACTATCTTGAATTGGCAACCAGCGTCTCGCCCGAGCATCCCGTAGTGATCTCGAAGTTCATCGCAGGCGCGAAGGAGGTAGAGGTCGATGGAGTCTCAGATGGGCAGGATACGTTGATAGGCGCTGTCATCGAGCATGTCGAACAGGCAGGGGTACACAGCGGAGATGCGGTGATGAGCATCCCACCTCAAACCCTTAGTAACAACATCGTAAAGAAGATCGAGGAGTATACGGGCGCGATTGCTAGAGCTCTAGGGATTAGAGGACCGTTCAACATTCAGTACTTGGTGAAGAACGGCGGAGTTTCAGTGATTGAGTGCAACCTCAGAGCTTCGAGGTCTTTGCCATACGTTAGTAAGACTAGGGGTGTCAACTTGGCTGACGTATCCACAGCAATTATGCTAGGAGGGTCGCTTAGGGAGTTGGGAATAACTGAGATTGCTGCGCCAAGTCATGTGGGCGTTAAGGTCCCGAGCTTCAGTTTCATGAGGCTCAGTGGAGCCGACCCCGTTCTCGGAGTTGAGATGCTCAGCACCGGGGAGGTGGCCTGTCTCGGCGAAAACTTCGCGGATGCACTGTTGAAGGCACTTCAGTCGGTGAATTTCACAATTCCGAATCCTGAAGGAAGCGTTCTCATCACGGTCGGGGGAGAGAAGATGAAGAAAAGGGTAATTCCAATCGCTGAAAGCCTGAGTGAGATGGGATTCAAGATGTATGCAACTGAGCATACAGCCGAGGCTCTTGTAAGATCTGGATTGAAGCCCGTAGAGGTTCTTCATAAAGTTAAGGAGAAGAGAAAGCCGAACATTCTGGACTATCTCCTCGAACGGAGGATCAATCTAGTGATCAACATACCAGCGACAAACTCTGAA